>CAMAYW010000282.1 GCA_945862475.1 Bacteriovorax stolpii | reverse complement strand
CTTTAATCGGTAGAATTGAGTTGAAAAGGTTTTGTGATTCAAAAACTTGAAGCTTATCGTTTAGGTTTTCAATCTGCTTCACTTTATCTTTAAGATCTATTTGAAGAGCCGAGAGTTTTTCAAGCACTCTTTCTTCTTTCACAGCAAATGCTTTTTCGACTTCAGTCAGGATTTTGGAACGATTAAGAAGATAATCAATGGCATTCGTTGAAGTGATGGCCTCAATTCTTCTCACTCCTGAAGCGAGAGATGTTTCAATAAGAATTTTAAAGAGACCAATTTCTTTCGTGTTTTGTACATGTGTTCCTCCGCAAAGTTCACATGAGAAATCTCCCATCGTAAGAACTCGAACGCGGTCACCGTATTTTTCACCAAAAAGCGCCATAGCTCCTTTTTTAGTTGCTTCATCTTTTGTCATTTGAGCTGCATTCACAGGAAGTGAATTCAAAACGGCAGCATTTACAAGTTCTTCCACTTTAGTGATTTCTTCAGGCTTAAGGGCCTCTGAATGAGTAAAATCAAAGCGCAAACGATCTGGACCCACTGATGAACCAGCTTGCTTTACGTGAGGACCTAAAACTTTCATTAGGGCCGACTGAAGAAGGTGAGTGGCAGAGTGATTGCGTTTTGTTAGTTCTCTTTCATCTTGATTTACTTTCAGAGTGTAACTATCACCGATAATTAATGCATCAGCGTCGGATGAAAGATGAACATGAAGTCCATCGACAGGCTTTTGAGTGTCAGTGATGGTGGCAAGCTTTCCTTCAGCGGAATAAATTTCACCTTTATCCCCAACCTGACCCCCGCCTTCACCGTAGAAAGGCGTTTTATCGAAAACAAGATAAAACTGACCGTCCACTTCTTCTTTAGCAATGAGCTTTGCTTTTGTTGAAAGCTCCTCATAACCAGTAAAATTGGTTTCTCCAAATTTTTCTTTAATTCCATAGAAGACCTTAACGTTGTCTTCCTGGACTTTAAATTTGGAGCTTTTTTTGGAAAGTTCTTTTTGTTTTGCCATGGCCTCTTCAAAGCCCTTGGTATCTAATTCTAGATTTTTTTCTCTTAGAATCACTTCAGTTAAATCGAGGGGAAATCCAAACGTGTCATAAAGCTTGAAAGCAACTTCTCCTGGAAGTTTATCACCTTTTTTAAGTTTTGTTAGTTCTTCACCAATGAGGGCGAGTCCTGTATCGAGTGTCTTTCTGAATTTTTCTTCTTCAAGTTTTAATAACTTCTCGGCAAGAGCGACGTTACTAGCATTATCAGGATATTCAACCCCAAGAGACTCCACCACAGCTGGAATAAGTTTATAGAAACTTACCTCTTTTAGTCCTAAAAGAGATAAGTGCCGAACAGCTCGACGAATAATTCGGCGAAGAACATAGCCACGTCCATCATTAGATGGAATTACACCATCGGTAATAAGCATTGTGCATGAGCGAATATGATCAGCGACCACTCGAAATGATGCTTTTTCGTCTTCAGATTTTGTTGTGTAATAATCTTTACCTGAAAGTTTTCCAATTAACCTCATGATAGGTTCAAAAATATCAGTGTCGTAATTGTAGTATTTCCCTTGAACAACGGCGGTGACTCTCTCAAGACCGGCCCCCGTGTCTACTGATGGCTTAGGAAGTAGTTTTCTTTTAATCTCGTTACCTTCTTTGTATTTTTCATATTGCATGAAAACAAGGTTCCAGATTTCAACGTACCTACCTTCATCATCAATTTCCTGATGACCAGCTGGAACACCAGTAGATTTTTCTGGGCCATGATCATAGAAGATTTCTGTACAAGGTCCACAAGGACCAACATCACCCATTTCCCAGAAATTGGATTTGTCTCCAAGTTTAAATATTTTTTCCCGAGGGACACCCATTTCTTTATGCCAAATTTCTAATGCCTCATCATCTGAATCATGAACTGTAACGAGAAGCTTTTCCTTTGGAATCTTTAAATCCACAGTAAGAAGCTCCCAAGCAAACTTAATGGCATCTTTTTTAAAATAATCCCCAAAAGAAAAATTCCCAAGCATCTCAAAAAACGTATGGTGACGAGCTGTGAAGCCAACGTTTTCAAGGTCGTTGTGCTTTCCACCAGCGCGAACGCATTTTTGAATGGTAACGGCCCGCCGATTTGCCGGGTTCGCCTTTCCTGTAAAAAAATCTTTGAACTGGTTCATCCCAGCATTAGCAAATAGGAGTGTAGGATCATTGTGGGGCACAAGGCTTGATGACTTGTGTTTCTCATGACCATTACGAATAAAATAATTAGAAAATGCATTACGAATTTCTTGAGCTCGCATAGTTCCTCTTCAGAATAAAATTTGGCATGAAAAGGCTACCATGAAGCCCTGTATGGGGCTAGCTAAAGAACCAAAAGTTGCACTGCAGAAATGATCGATTTAATCTACTTTTTTAATCGCCCAGAATGGTAAAGAGGGAAGGTAGGGTTTAGGTAAATAGACGTACGTTGCGTCCCTGACTGCGATGTCTTTTTTTTCATGAAAATCATGTTGATTATTAGTTGGTTTATCAATTCTCATGATCATTTGTATGCGATTCATAAAATCCTGCTCTTCTTTCTGAAGTAGGTCATTAAACCTTTCTTCCATGACTTTCGTTCTTCTGAGAAGTGCATACCCATGGGAGAACCAAGGTTCATCCTTGGCCCCTGCATATTTCATCCATTCAGGGTTAATGATGATCTCCGGATTCTTTTTTAAGATATCAGTCCATATATGCTCTGGAGGTAGTCTGTAACCATGCAGCGGAAATGTTAATAACGACATAATCACACTATAACCAGCACTAACGAAAGCTTCTGATCCAATACTTATGACTGCTGACTTCAAAGCTGCTGTTGTAAGTCGCTGAGTAATGACTTTCGTTAGAAGCCCACCACCCAAAGACTGAAAGACTTTTTTACCTGAAGCTTTTAGAGTTTCCTCTTTAAATGTTTTTGCTAGGTCATTCATTAAATATTCACTCAAGAGTCCTGTCTGATTGAGTGATTTTAACTGATGATTAATTTCTTCTTGTAAATTGAGAGTCAATTGATCAGTGTTAAACACTGGCTTCCTACGATTCTCTTTTAAGTGTTTATCAAGATTAATAGCAGAAAGTTGTTTTTCTAATTCATGTATAATGATGTTTTTTAAAACAAGTTCTGAAAAATAAATTTTTAAAGACTGAACTTTGGATGTATTGTGAGTTTCAGTTTCATACTCAATACCCTCAATTAAACGTTTGAGTTCACTCTCAACTTGCTCACTATACATCCTTAAAATAATGAAATGATTATCCTGGGTGTTTTGATAGTTTCGTATGAGAGATTTATCTTTAGATACATGAAAGCGAACTTGACCATAACTTGCAAATGAAACGAGTAAAAGTAGAAAAATGAATTTTTGTTTCACTAGATCGCCTGATTGTTATCAAAATTAAACGCCTGAGCTTGGACTGCTTCTTCTTGCATCTGTTGATCATTCTGAAGAAGCTCTTCTGGATTATTTACAGGTGCATCCGATCCAAAGCTTCCGACTTCAACATTATTTTGAGCGAGAGTTTCAGCGACTTGTTCTTGTTCAACTGCTGGAGCTTCCGAAGAAAAACGAAGTCTCGTGCCTTCGAGAGGACCATTTGTGAGAGTCACCATATAAGCATGCTGATCCACTTGGTACATCATGCCGGAATAAAGCTCACCGTTAAGATCATATTCAAAAAAGTTTCCTGTCATTTCAGAGAATGATACAGAAACACCTTCACCGTTTGGAAGAGAAACTGAAAGGGATTCAATCACACCGTTATTAGTCGATAATCCACCACTAAACTGAGAGCTTGGTAAACCGTTTTG
>CAMAYW010000281.1 GCA_945862475.1 Bacteriovorax stolpii | reverse complement strand
CAAGAAGGGCAGCTGCTCCATTGATGTCCGTTCCACTCGAGGCGGCGGTCGGAGATGTGTTGGCGTTTTTATCAGTTCTAGTGGGCATGACTCTTGCTGATGAGCGAGGAAGACCCAACTCACTTGTCACCATCTCAGAGATTCTAGCATTCACTCCCTGGCCCATTTCAGTGGCGCCAGTGGAGATCTGAACGGATCCATCGTTATGAATAAGAACAAGAGCGTTTCCTTGATTAAGAAAACGAGTCGTAAAAGAGATCCCAAATTTTACGGGAGTAAGAGAAATGCCGCGAAGGAAATGTGTGTCCGTTTTATTAAAGTTCTCTATTTCATGACGGCGCTTTTTATAGTCGCATTTTTTTTCTAGATCAGTGATAAGTTTACCCAGGCAATTATTTTTAAACACCTGTCCGTAATGAGTGATATTTTTGTTATCACTATCAGAGTAGAGATTTATTTTTCTTACTTCAATCGGGTCTTTTTTAAGAAAGTGAGAAATCTCTTCGATAATTTTTTCTATGGTCGCAACACCCTTGGGTCCACCAAAACCTCTAAAGGCGGTGTGAGAGTGGTGATTGGTACGACAGACTTGTCCCGTAACTCTCATGTTTGGAATAAAGTAAGCGTTATCCGTATGAAGCATCGCTCGCTCCATAATAGACGTCGATAAATCTGCGTAAGCTCCTGCATCGGAATAGAGGTGAACAATAAGACTCTCGATTTTTCCGTCTTCTGAAAAACCTACCTTGTATTCATTTTCAAAGGGATTTCTTTTTCCCGTCATGATCATATCATCGTCTTTAGTAAGACACAGTCTCACGGGACGCTTTAACTTCATGGCAGCAAGGGCCGCCATCGCCGCAAAAGGAGCGGCCTGAGATTCTTTTCCTCCAAAGCCACCACCCATTCTTTTCACCACACACACGACATCTTTATCAGGGAGCCCCAAAGCATGGGCGACGACGTGCTGAGTTTCCGTCGGGTGCTGAGAAGAAGAGTGGATTTCAATTTGCCCGTCTTCCAGTGGGTACGCAATCGAAGCTTGGGACTCTAGATAAAAGTGATCATGGCCCTGGATAATGATTTTCCCTTCTAAAGTGAGAGAAGAATCCTTCATCGCCTGATCAACTTTCCCGCGCTCAATTTTTCTAGCCGGAATGATAAAGGACTGTGATTTTTTCGCTTCACTAATACTCATGACCGAAGCGAGATCCGTGTATTCAATAATAATTTTTTGTTTCGCTCTTTGGGCCTCTTCAAAACTCTCGGCCACGATAATCGCAATCCCTTCGCCAGCGTAATTTACTTTATCGGTCGCTAGAATCGGCTGATCTTTAAAAATCGTTCCCCAAAGATTATGAGAAAAATCATGGCCCGTAAAAATTTGAACCACTCCAGGCATTTTTAATGCCTCTGTAAAATCCACTTTTTTAATGAGTGCATGCGCCCTCGTTGAAAAGAAGACATCACAGAAAAGTTCATTTCTCATGATCGGTCGATCGTCAACAAATTCACTTTCTCCACATACGTGAGTGTGGGCGTAATCGTGTGGAAGACTCATACCGATACCTCCGAGAAAAATTTACGGAAATAGTTTTCTAGAAGCACGTGTCTGTATGCGCCTGAGGCCCTTAAGTCACTAATGGGTTTAAATTCTCGGTGCAGTTCTTTTACCGCATCATCGATATTAAAATTCTTTTTAAGTGCTTCTTCCGTTTTTATAAAACGAAGGGGAATTGCCGCCACACCACCAGCAGCGATGGTAATATCTTTAATTTTTTTCTTTTCAGTTCCGTCCCACTCCACATGAATGGCAAAATTCACCGCGGAGATATCGAGATCTTTTCTGTTGGAGTATTTATAGAATTTGATACTCGAATTCTTCTCTGGAAGATTAAAACGAATATGGGTAATGATCTCACCATGAGTGAGGGACGTTTTCCGGTAGGCCAAGAAAAACTTATCCATTGGGATCACTCTTTCTCCATTAGGTCCCAAGACCACTAGTTCTGCCTTCAAAGCAAGAAACGGTGGGGGAGTGTCTCCAATAGGGGAAGCAGTCGCGATATTTCCAATAATAGTGCCGAGATTTTTAATCTGAGGGCTCGCAAAGATATCAAGATATTTTGAAAACTCAGGGATTCTCTTTTTTATAAAGTGCCTAAACTCTGTGTGAGTGACTCTCGCTCCCACTGTGACAACTCCTTGCTCTTCGGAGACGTCATAGAGTTTTGAGATAAGGTGAAGGCTCATAAGTTTTGTGAGTTTCGTTTTTCTTTTATTATGAACCACACCAAGATCAGTTCCTGAGCCCAGGATCTTTGTATCCGGATACACTTTTAAAAACTCGATGGCCTCGGGGAGAGTCTTCGGAGCAAAAAAATGAAAGTCATCTGACTTCATTTCAACCGATTCAGAGTAAACTCTCGTGAGGTCGACTTCTTGCTGTTCAGAATAAAAGCGTTTTTTTATTGATTCACATTGAGAGAGGTCAATCGACTCCGCCGCTTCAATGATAGGCTGATAACCCGTACATCGACAGAGGTTTCCGGTAGTAGCATTTTTAGCTTCACAAGAAGAAATTGTTTTTTCACTTCGACCAAGTTTCTCTTCCACAAGACCCGTAAGGGCGATCACAAACCCAGGGGTACAAAAGCCGCACTGAGAGCCGTGACAGCTCACCATCCTTTTTTGAACCTCATGAAGGTCATTATTATTTTTTAGAGCGTCTACGGTCACGAGACTCGCGCCATCGAGCTGAGAAACAAGAGTGATGCAGGAATTAACGGAAAGATAATTATCGGTATCAACTCCCTTTGTGTGAGGAAAATAACGAAGCACACTACAGGCCCCGCAATCACCTTCAGCGCAGACAATTTTTGTTCCCGTTAGACCTTGATCATAACGAAGATATTCAGCGAGCATCATGGAAGCATGTGTGGCACCCACTTCTTTTCTTATTCCATTAAGGTAGAACACAATTTTATTTCTCATCATTCATCCTTTCGCATGACGACATAATTTAGGCAGATCTCAGGAACATTATTGTCGCTTAAAGTTTCCTTAATTGCCAAGATTCGATCCCGTTTATAAGATAAATCTTAATTTTCAATTCATCTAAGACGATAAAAAATGGTTAGTCTCCTCACTTTACTTGTGTGCCTATTGATCGGGATCGGGCTTCGGTTTGTAAAATCCCTTCCAGAAAGTACGCCTTCTACCCTTGGAACATTAATTCTTTATGTGCCTCTACCTTCTATGTGTCTCTTGTCTATCCCTTATTTGGAGTGGAATCTTTCTCTCATCTCCCTCACCTTAGTGACTTGGATTATTTTTGGAGTTTCCTTTCTTTTTTTTAATTTTCTGGGCCAGAAATACCAATGGGAAAAAAGCCTTATTGGCTCTCTCATTTTAACCGCTGGTTTTTGTAATTCGGCCTTCGTGGGCTTTCCGGTGATTGAGGCCCTTTTTGGAAAAGAGGCCTTAAAGCACGCCATCTTTCTTGATCAATCAGGAAGCTTTTTAATTGTCTCAAGCTTTGGCATCTGGCTCGCCCTTAGTTATTCATCAGGTCATATAAGAAAAAGACTTCTCTTTAAAAAAATTCTTCTTTTTCCTCCCTTTGTCGCCTTTTCTTTAAGTCTTCTTTTGGGGGCATTGGGCTGGAGAGCAGAGGGAGTCATAAAAGAGATTTTAGAAAAACTCGCTGGTATTCTGACTCCGATGGCGCTTATTTCTGTGGGACTTCAGTTAAAGTTAGATGCGATCAGGAGTGAGTGGCGCTACCTTTCTCTGGGTCTTTTTTTTAAACTCATTCTCGCTCCCAGTCTTATTTTCGCTCTTTATTTACTTTTGGGAGTT
>CAMAYW010000280.1 GCA_945862475.1 Bacteriovorax stolpii | reverse complement strand
GTGCTAATTCATCTTTTTTAAAAGTAGAGGTCACTAGAAAGAAAACAAGAAGCAAAAACACCATATCAATCAGAGGTGTGAGATCCATCGATAAAGATTCTCTACGTTGACGACGTGCCATTCGTTACTCAGCTTTAAGCATCGGGGCGATGTGCTTTTCCATGTTAATTTCCAGCGAATCCAATTCACCAGATAAATAGTTGTGTGCAATATAATGCGGGATCGCCACAATCAATCCAACAATCGTTGTAATAAGAGCGTAAGAAATCCCCGAAGCAAATTGACCAGGATCAGTTAATCCTTTGGCAGAAATCACCTGGAAGGCTTCATAAATCCCAATAACCGTTCCAAGAAGTCCTAAAAGAGGTGCCGTTGTAGCAACAACTTTAATACTCGTCATCCCTAGTTCGAGCTCGTGGACTCGTTGAGAAATACCATCCTTAACAAGATCCATTTGAGAAAGTAATTTAGTCGTTTTGTAACGATCACAAAGATCACTTGCCAGCGTTTTAGATTCAGAATCAATTGTTTTTTTAAAACTACGTAGCACAAAGAGTCGCCAAGCTATAAGAGAAAGCCCAACGACATTCATCGCAACGAGAATCCAAGTAATCGATCCACCTGCATTGATGAAATCAATCAATCGCATAAAAATCCTTTTTTATATAAAAATACTAAATGGTCACAAAGGTAACAGGAACTTTGACATCCATTTTTGGGCCACCAAATTCTTTTGGTATAGGCTTAAACCGTTCAACTTTTTTTACAGCATCCAGGGCCGATAAATTTAGTCGATCAAATCGCGATGGTCTATCAATTCTGACATCAATAATATTCCCATCTTCAAGCAACGTAAAGGCAACAACCACTGTTCCTGTTTGCCCAAGACGCTTACTTATGACGGGGTAATATTTATTTCTATCAATCATGGCACGTAGTTCTGCCTTATAACTCTCCAAAGCATTGGCGTTATCGGCTCCATTTAAGGAATCTGTGGACAACATGTCCTGAGGTTTTTGAGATAGCTTTTCGGAATGAGTTTCCTTAACCATTTTGCGAGGCACGACACTTGAAGTATGAGGTTTAGGAATAGACTTCTTTTCAAACACAGATGATAGATTGATTTTTAGGCCGACGATTTTTTCCCTAATTTCAGGACGAGATAACTCAATCGTCACCATAAGTGCCAGAATATGCACTATAAGAATGCTAGAAAAATAAGAAAAATAGCCTCTTGCCATAGAGAAGTTTTATATATCAAACTCTAGACGAAGTCCATGCCCCGTGACAAATTTATAGTGCTTTAAACTCTCGAAATGACTCAGGGACCCACATGCTCGAACAGATCAATCAATTTCTTGCTCCATTTGCTTTAGTCTGGCACCAAAAATTACTCACAGTCGCAGGGATCAAGCTTAGCCTGGGCAATCTTATCATGGCCCTCACCATGCTCCTTTTCGCAACCAGACTTTCAAGAATGGTAGCGAAGGCCATTGATCAAAAACTTATTAGACCTTTTGTAGATGACAAAAGTTCTCAAAATACCTATCAGACTTTTGTGTTTTATGGCTGCCTCGCCGGTTTTGTCACACTCTCTCTGGCCATTGCAGGAATCCCATTAACTGTATTTACAGTCTTCGGTGGCGCTCTCGCAATTGGAGTGGGATTTGGTTCTCAGAATATCGTAAATAATTTTATCTCAGGCATCATTCTTCTCGTTGAAAAACCTATCAAAGTGGGTGACGTCGTTGAATTAGAAAATATTTCTGGTTCAGTCTTAACTATTGGGACTAGAAGTACACAGCTAAAGAACGCTGAAGGTAAAATTTTTGTGGTCCCAAACAGTTTTTTTCTTGAGAAAAGTGTTCTCAATTGGTCCTACGAGAATCCTGTCGTAAGAACTCACATCAATTTCGGTGTCGCTTATGGAACTGATGTAAAAATGGTTGAGAACATTTGCATGGATATACTTTTAAACTCTGAACTCGTTCTTCAAAATCCAATTCCTCTCGTCATTTTTGATAATTTCTCCGAAAGTAATCTCGATTTCCAACTTCTTTTTTGGTGCAATTTAGACGAGGTCCCCTCTCTCACTGAAGTGAGAAGTGTCATTCGATTTAAAATTGATGAGAGATTCAAACATCACAAAATTGAAATGGCTTACCCACAAAGAGATCTGAACCTCAAACTTTCAAGGCCATTAAACGTAAAAGTCTTAGACTAAACGATGATGTAACTGAAGGGCACCTGCAACAACTCCACAAAGGCCTTGACCAGGGAAAACCGTGTCTCCCACTCTAAATATTTCTCGAAATGGTGTCACCGGACTTAAAAGAGATTGAGGATTTTTTCCGTAAAGAAAAGGCAGGCCTCCAACAAAACCATTTTTTCTATTAGTGTATCTTTCAAAAGTTTTAGGTGTTCCCGTTGTGAGAAATTTAATCTCTTCAAAATGAAATCTTCTCGTAAAGTCATCCATAATGATTTTACAAAGCTCTTCTCGATCTATCTTTTCCTCGGCAAAAACGTGGGTTGAAATAGAAACGGATTGATGGCCAGGAGGTGCTCTGAGTTCGTCTTCTGGAATGGAAAAAGAAACGAAGTAGTTTTTTATTAAGGGGTGATTGAGATGAATTTGGTGATACAAATTTTTCTCGCTTGATTTTACACCAAAATAAACAGTGAATGCTCCCCAAGAGCCGGGTCTCTTCACGCTCTCTTTCGTAAAACTTTCTTTTAATTGACCAGATGAAAGTTCAGCTAGATTCCAAACTGGTATATTTAAAATCAAACGATCAAATGAAACTCGTTCGCTATCGTGTAATTCTATCTTATGGTCTGAAAAGCTTTTCATTTTTTTCTTCAAATGAATGCTCACTCCACGCTTTAGAAGCTCCCCCTCAAAGAAATCCATCAATCCTTTCATCCCTCCATAAATGGCGAAGGTTTCCTTGGGATAGGATAGGGCCATAGCTCCTACAATAAATGGTATTTTTTCTGCAGGGGCCTGAGCAGAGATTAGTAAAATCCCATTTACTAATTCCACAAAGTCTTTATCAAAAAGACCGTATTTAATTAGCATTTGCTCTGTAGAGATGCCTAAGAATGGAATTAATGAGGCGTATTCAGGATTTTTTAAAACAGGGAGAATATCACTTAATTGAGTAAAAGGAAAAGTTCTCACGTTCCTTAAAAGCGCCCAGCTTTTTTTATTAATGGCATAGATCTTTTCCCAAAACGGTCGATGATGAAGATGAGGAAAATGCTTCTGGAGTTCATCCATCCATTTATTAAAATCGTTAAAATAATGAACTTTTTTTCCAGAGCTTAAATGGAATACTATCCCAGGATTTGAATGGTGAAGATGAGGGGCATGGCCAAGCAATTCAAATAGCTCGCCCATCGGCTCACCTACACCAATACCTGAAAGAGTTGTAGCTCCGGCATCGAATATAAAGCGACCACGTTTAAACCAAGAAGCGCACCCACCTAAGGCAGAGTGGAATTCGTACAGATGAACTTCTTCTCCTCGAATAGCAGAAAGAAGCGCCGAAGAAATGCCTCCACCACCTGCACCAACGATGAGTGTCTTCATGCTTAAAGAGCTGACTCAATTTTCTTTAATAAGTCTTTATCGTCTGGAGCAACATAAGAAGTGAATCGAGCGATAACTTTCCCTTCTTTGTTAACTAAGAATTTGACAAAATTCCACCCCACGTCACCTTGAAAATCTTTACCCGATTTTTCAGTAAGAAATTTATAAAGCTCTCGCTTTTCTTTTCCTAAGATTGTTTTCTTAGTTAAGATCGGAAATGTCACTTTATAGTTTTTCTGACAAAACTCGAGCATGTTCTTGTCGTCCTCTGG
>CAMAYW010000279.1 GCA_945862475.1 Bacteriovorax stolpii | reverse complement strand
TGGGAACAATGGGAACAATGGGAACAATGGGAACAATGGGAACAATGGGAACAATGGGAACAATGGGAACAACGGGAACAACGGGAACAACGGGAACAACGGGAACAACGGGAACAATGGGAACAACGGGAACAACGGAAACAACGGGGACAATGGCAATAGTGGGATAATTTAGATTCTCTGGGCACTCTTCATGAGTGCCCGACCTTTTATTTTAGGATCTGATATGAGTCGCTATAAAAAAATTATTATTTCATTTTTTATTTTCTTTAATCTTTTATGTATGCTGAGAGTTCATCTACCTCTTGAAACGAAATTATTTTCTGCGATCTATAAACCAGTCGATTTTTATCTTTCTTTTTTTAGTATTTATCAAGACTGGATGATGTTTGCTAAGAACCCATCCAGATCAAACTCTTTTTTAACGGCCGATGTGGAATTCGTCGATGGAACTTTTCAAACATTTCAATTTCCCAGCTCCTCTTCTTTGACTTATGGAGAGAAATACAAATACGGAGAGCGATTCCGTAAAATAATTTCAGAGAGTGTCTTTATGCCAAATAAGAAGTTTCTTCTAAAGGATGTTGCACGATTTGCATTAAGGAAACTTAAAACAAGTCACTCTAATAAAATCCCCAAAAAGGTCTATTTAAAAAAACATTTTTTTCTTACTCCACTAATAACTGATGAATTCATTCCCCATCAATCAACAAAATATAACTATCAGGTAACCACGATCTACACGCATGAGGTGATCTAATGTATCAAGGAAGTTCCTGCCTTCAATTTTTTAATCACTTTTTTTTTGAAGAGAAAACGACAGAGAATATTTCTTTTTTTAGAATATTTTGGATGTCTATTCTTTTCATTCATTATTTATTTGATATTTCTAACATCGCGGACTTTTATGGGCCACATGCGCTCGTCTCTTTAAGTACTGTTAAGGAGCAATTTCCATTTTTTCATGCGAATTTATTTCATCTCTCAAATGGAAGTTATGAATTTGCCTTCGGGATTGCTCTTATCTATGGAATTTCTATTATTACATCGCTATTTGGTCTCTACACAAGAATCTCAATCGTGACAGTTCTCATTTGCATGACTAGTTTTCATCAAAGAAATATTTGGCTTCTAAGTTCATCAGAAGTTCTCATGAGGACAATCACTCTACTTCTTATTTTTACTCCCTGTGGGAATTCTTATTCACTAGATTCAGTCATATCTTTTAAAAAAAGAAAATGGCCTGTTTGGGGTACTCGACTGATTCAGCTTCAAGTATCAGTCATCTATCTTTGGACCGCCTGGCATAAGTTAAAAGGGGATACTTGGGTTGATGGGACCGCCGTTTACTATGCAACTAGGCTTGAGTCCTTCACAAATAATACGATCCCATATCTTATGGATTCCCAGGCATTTTTGAAAATGGCGACTTGGGGGACACTCATCCTGGAAATTTCCTTGGGAAGTTTGATTTGGTTTTCAGAGTTTAGGAAATCTCTTATTTTTTTAGGCATCATCTTTCATTTAGGAATAGAATACGTCATGACCATTCCTTTTTTTGAATGGTACATGATCGCTCTTCTATGTGTATTTTTGACTCCGGAAGAAATTCGGGGAACTGTGAATAAGGCCTTAAGAATACTTAAGGCCCTTTCTCAAAAACCTTTCTTGGAGAAGGTTTCATAAAGAATAAGTTTGTCTCTACGCGGATATTCACACTTTTCTTCACAGGCATAAAGAATGGCCTTCAAAAGCCCCTCGCTGATAGTTGATGATTTAGTATTCAAAAAGTGGCGTGCATGAAAAACAACCTTGTCACCATAGGTGTCTCCTAAGGCTTCACGTACGTCCCATAGAACTGAAAGAGTAAAATCAGAAGTGGCAAGTCTTGTCGCCTCATCCCAATGGCTATACTTTTTCTTTTCTTCTCTATCTTTATAACGAGAGTTACTGTGACCCTTTACCTTCGCATAGATTTTTCTCGTTCGAGATTGAACGGCGGCAAAATAATCGGCCATTCCTTCATTGACGGGTGTCGAATGAGACATTTCTAGTCTATCACTTAAGATGATGTGAGCAAATTCGTGGTAGGCAATTTCTGGAACAAAGGCTGCGTCTAAATAATAGTATTTATCTAAAAAAAGTCGATCAGCATATTTTGAGCCATGAAGAATAAGTTTCATCAAAGCATAAGTTCCAGCATATCGAATAAGATCTTCGTGAAGAGGACGATTGACATAGGAAGGATAAAAAAACTCTTCCATCAGACGCACGTTAAATTGATTCTGGATATAATCAATAAGAGGATTTTGAAGCGCCTGTAGCGCAACGGTCATTGGATTAGGCCCTAAATTTCCTAGATCCTTTGTTAAAATCTTCTTCACCGGTCGAAACCAAATCTCGTTATTCCAACGATCACTTCTCTCACTAGGCACCCAATCGGGAGTTTGCCCACTAGGAATTGAAAGAGCATTATTAAATTGTGGTGATCTATTATCGTTGGCAAAATGACCAAATTCATCAAATTGATTCGTCAACTCTAGTCTCACGGTGATTTTTGGCATTTCTTGAATCTTGGTATATTGCATGGCCTTAATCCAAAATTCTCTTGATTTATTTAAATGATAATAAACACTAGCAGCCTTTAAGACGAGATTCTTATCTGGATCATAAAAGGAAATGGCATCATTAGATTTTTTTAAAACGATCTTAAAATATTTACCGTCGAATGAATGATGATCTAATAAGTCAGTCATCTCATTTTTTTTAATGATCGTACTAATCGATCCTTCACGCCTTACGAGAGTTTCTAAAGCAGGGTTAGCGAAGAGTACATTGAAGCTAAAGGCCAACCAAGTTAACATCATAATGTTCATAATTTTTTCCTTTTAAATAATGACGTTCCAATTATCATCAGCGTTAGGTTTTTTATTTCCATTCGCAATTTTTGTCTGGGTTAAAACGAGCCCGATGGCGCCAATTAAGTTCCAAGGAGGTGGTAAGTAGAAAACAGCGGTTCCCGCAAGAGAGGACGCAAAATTCATGTAGGCCTTCCATTTTGGAACGGATGGGTTCCAAAATTCTTCAAAGCGTAAGACATAATTTAATTCTTCTGATCTTATAAATCCTGCTTCAAATGCTGCTCCAATAAGATGCTCATATTCAAGATTTTTACTTCTAAAGGCTTCTGATCGCATGATCTCCGCCATCTCTTTTCGAAGTAACTTAAGTGCAGCTCTATATTGTTCCATGGGGGAGAGAATGTAGATTTCATCATCAGCACTAGGAACTTCTGAGAATTGCCACTTGAGGGAAGCACGCCTGGCGTCCATTCTCTTGGCAGTACGCTATATTATTTGTGCTAAGATCATCAACTGAGTACTATTATAAATTTGATAAAGATTCTCACGGGCGGTAAGACCTTGCCTACGTGAAACATACTCTACAGTAAAAGTGTTCGTTGTAGTAAGTTCAGGTCGGTTCGTCAGTTTATCTTTAAGGTTTGCTACAATATCGAGATATCTTTTGAGATAAATTGGCCAATCAAGAACTCCCTCTCTTCTTAAAATTTCAAGACGATTAAATTGAGTCAGATTAATCACACCATCTCTGACCGACATATAATTTAACTTCAGAATTTGAAGATCACGATCTTTTGAGTTTTGAAATTGAAGTTGAGATGTCATCTCCCAATAGGAATCAAGCGTGCAGCGATTTTTGTCGTTCGGCCACTCTTGAAATTTATTATAAAATTTCTCTAAATTGATTCCAGCATTTTGTCTTGTGTTAAGATTAATGGGTCTCATCGGTAGGGGATGATTTGCATTCCGCTCGAAGGCAACATTGATTTTATAACTTTTTTTAAGAATA
>CAMAYW010000278.1 GCA_945862475.1 Bacteriovorax stolpii | reverse complement strand
TCTCAGGAAGGCAAAAGAGGAAAAACAGGATACTGAAAAAAAAGATATGATCGTTCACTAAAATCAGGAATCGAATTCAAGAAAACCGCGAATCAAGACATCAGTCAAAAGTGGTTTTAGATGGTGAACTTTCTCTGGAACGAGTTCTTTTGTTTTTTCATCCATGTAGATCGATCGATTAATTTCAATTTGAATATTATTCGTCCGGAATTGATCTACATATTCAGTAACAAACCCGCCAATGTAGGGATCATTATAGCTTGATTCATGCCCTTTTTTAGTGAGCTCATCGTGAAAGAAGCTTATAAACTCTGGAGTACAGGTTTTACCTTTTCTGTCTGAGATACAAAAATCCGGACGATGTTGTTTCTGATTCGGATTTTGTTTCATGTGATAGTCAGTGGGTCTAGAGGGCATGCTATGGAGATCAATCATTGAGACAAGACCATTTTTTCGTTTTTCAAGATCTTGAATGGTTGCCTTTAAAATTTCAAAATAGGGGCGATGATAGATCTCGATGAATTTTTCAATTTCTTCAGGAGATGGATCTTTAATGACGAGTTTTTTTCCTTGAGTATTATCCTTCCAAAAGAGAATACAGTTACTTTCCGATCGATTGAGATCCACGCAAATTCTATGAACATGGGCAACTAAAACAGCAATTCCAGCGGCCTGAAGAGCAGGTATATCGACTAGTTCATTAACCTTAAAATCCACATCTTCTTTGTAGGCCGATTCATCTCCAGCTAAATAGGGGAGGAAAACCTTTGGAATATCTTCTCCCGAGTGGGGAATGGACAAAAGTCCTCTATAAGACGGTCCTAGGGGCGCATAATAATCGAATAAAGGGGATTTTAATGGGTGATCTAGCCTAAACATATGAAAAAAATACCACATTCCCCAGTTAATAGTCTATGCGTCTCTTTTAAAATCGAATCCTTGGGATTATAAATAATCCATTCCAAGAGGTCTTTATGAAGTTTCCAGGTCGACGCAACACCAAACATTATTTTCCTGTTGAGGATAAGCAGAGAAGTTCATTTGATGATGAGATATATCGCCCGGGGAATGTCTTCGTTGTTGGGATTGATCAGCTTCTTGTAGATATTGAAATTCCAGTCGACGATGAATTTTTAGCTCATCATAACTTTCAAAAAGGTGAATCATTCATCATTGATGATAATTTGGCCGATCTGATTTACTGGCAATACAAAAATAAAGGATCTATTGCAGGAGAATTTCCTGGTGGGGCCGTTGGAAATACGCTTCATAACTATTCAATTCTTTCTGATTGCCCATCAGTTGCTCTTGGAGCTATCAATAAAAATATTGAAGTTGGTGATTATGCTTACAAGTATATTTGTAATACGTCATCAAAAGTAAATTTATCCTATCTTCAGTCCTGCGCTCGACCAATGGGAAGGGCCTTGTGTTTTGTAAGTCCAGATTCAGAGAGAACGTTTGCCATTAGTAAAGGTTGTATGAATGATCTTTCACCAGAATCCATTCCTGTTGAAGTCATTGAAAGGTCCTCTGCACTTCTGGTCACGGCGTATACTTTAAGAGATGAAAAATCAGCTATTTTTAAATCGACGTTAAGGGCAATTGAAATTGCGAAGAACGCCAATGTCCCTGTCGTTCTGACTCTTGGAACGAGTGGACTTGTTCAAGAGAGGAAGGATTTTTTACTAGATCTTATTCCGAAGTATGTCTCAGTTCTTGCGATGAATGAAAGTGAAGCCTTAACTCTTTCTGGAATAAGGGATCCTCTACTTGCTGCTGAGAAAGTCCTCGATATGGTAGATATGGTTCTTTTAACAGTTGGGGCGAGGGGGCTCTATATTGGGGCCATTACGGATGTTGACCAGGCAAGACTTACGAAGGAGCCTCTCCATACTAAATCTATCGTTGAATACAATAAGTTCGAATACTCTAGAGCTCAGAGAAGGTCGGATATTAAAGAGATTAAAAAAGTTTACACTCACATCAACCCATTTTTGGGTGGACCTCAAATGATAAAAAACACCAATGGTGCTGGTGACGCTGCACTTGCGGCCGTATTACACGATCTTTCCGCCAACGTTTATCACAGAAATAAGGTTCCTAATTCTCCAAAACACAATACGAGCTTCTTAACCTATTCTTCTATTTCTCAAATTAGTAAATACGCGAATCGTGTCTCGTTTGAAGTTTTGAGTCAAAATTCGCCTCGTCTTTTAAGAGGACTTCCAGAGAAAGAAGACGGACTAGAAGAGGCCTATTGGGCAAAGTAAAAGATAGCCCTCAGCCTTTGGTTCAAAAAGAAGCTCTTTTTAACGAGGTTAAGGGCTCTCTTTTTGAATATCTTGTCGCCCGTGGGGTCGCAAAAGAATCAGGTATCGAACTCGATTTCCTTTCAAAATTAGATCCAAACTACCTAAGTGTTCTTGGACAACAAGATAGAATGGTGAGGCAATTTTATCCTAAAATGGCCCTTTTCCTATCAGATGCGGCTTCAAAAACATGCTTAAAGATAAATACGATTTTTAAAGAAAAAGCTACTTCTTCAAAAGTTGTTGGCAAATTTTCCAATTCCTCACGAAAAGAAGAATGGAATGAAGCTGATATTATAGTCGAATTTCCTTCTGGGACTCTTCCAGTAAGTTTAAAGATTAATAAAATAAATTCTTATGTGAATACAAAGAGCGGGGGGATTAAAAGTTTTTTTCAACAGTATTTCCCCTTTATTGATAAAGAAGTTCAAAAAGAATTTAATTCATTTGTGGATACAGAATTTAATCGTATGGCCTTTGAACTTCATGCTCAAAATGACATTGAGTATGCTGGAAATTTCTCCCACTGGATTAGTAGAGGCTTGTCAGAACTCCCCGGTGAATTAGAAAAAGAGTCGAGGCTAATCCTTAAAAGTTATTATGCTCGAATTTCTCGTAGGATCCACTCCATTCTTCAAAGTGCTTTCTTAACTCATTTAGATGAAATAAAAAAAAGCATACCTTCATTAATGGGATTTAGTTCGAAAGAGATTGTTCAAATTATTTATTTTCACGAATTTCCTTCCACTGATTATCACGAAATTGAGATCCATACTTATGACGATTTACGAAGAGAGTTAGATCAAACTCAATTAATGCCCTTTTTAGAAACTTCAAGTGTGGAGATTCAAATTGGCCGCTATTCTCTCCAGTTGAGAGTTAAGCCAATGAATAAATTTACAACAACGGCGATTAAAATTAATTGCAGTGTGAAAATTAGGCAACCCAGTATTTCTTGATGATGTCCTGATTTAGCGTCTCGATTTCAAATTTGTATTCATTTCTATTCACTAAGCTATGGGCGCAGTCCAACCACAGGGATGTATTAGCACTTGCAAGGTAGACGGCCTTAGTGTTTCCAGAATACAGAATATTTCGTTTAAAGCTTTGGATCAGAAAGGGAGAGATAAGGGCCTCATTCATATCGACTAGTAAGTTCTTTGAAGGGCCTATGAGTCCTTTTAAAAAACTGATGAGAAAATTTTCCCACACTTCAGCTTGACCACACTTTTTATTTGGATCTTTTAATAAATTAACTAAAGCGCGTTGCTCAACATTAAGGGATGAGTGAAAATCCTTCCAATGACCTGGCCCCGCCTCAATTTGAAGGTTCTCCCAAAGTGATAAATGAGGATGAAGAGATGTTTTCGCCTCAATGTAGGAAAAGCTTAAAGCAGCCGAAGGCGAAACAGTTTTAAGGAATTGTAGGAGATCCTTCAAAACGATGTGTTCTTCTGACTGTTTTTTTATGAGATAGAGACCAAAGGGAGTTTCGTTTTTCATCTAGTAAATTATCGGCTGAATAGGTTGGAACCTTAGTTTTTCTCATCTATAATTTACTCATGGATAACATAAAGAAATTTGAAGGAAATTACTTGTCC
>CAMAYW010000277.1 GCA_945862475.1 Bacteriovorax stolpii | reverse complement strand
TCTTTTTCTTTCATGATCTCGACTAATTGAGAGTGGCCGAGAATGACCGTCGTGAGAACTTCCTCTTCATCAAAGGCAAAATGGTTTTGCTTTAAAACCGCCATCCTTTCACCTGGAGAAACTTCAATCCGACCAGCGGTAGGAGAAATTTCACCTGACAAGATTTTTAGGAAGGTTGATTTACCTGCTCCATTAGCACCAATAATTCCGTAACAATTACCTGGGATAAATTTGAGATTCACTTCATCAAATAAAGTTCGACCACCAAATTGCAAACGTAAATCATGGGTAGCAAGCATGCGTTATCCTTGGAACGATAATTTTTTTCCATGATTACCAAAAGAACTGTCTTTTTTAAAGTCGGAAATATTAAAGATTGGGAATGCTATTCCCTCTGAGAGGTTTCTATATACTCTTCGTATTGATCTCTTATCGCCTCATAATGGGTGCCAAGAATTTCTTTAAGCCTTTCCTGATGCTTCTGATCTAGTTGAGTGATCATTTGATCCACCTCAAGAGAAGCCTCATTTGAAGTTTTTAAACCCTTTTCATTCATGAGGTTATCTAGCATGTTTTGATAATTTTGCTGTTCTTCCAGATAAGTTTTATGAATGTTATCACCCTCTACCGGTTCTAACCTATTTAATACCGATTTCAGTTCAGAACTCCATCCTTCCTCAATTTCGCTTATTTGGACTTCTTCAGCACGATCCATTTCCTCATCAGAGTCAGAAACTTCCTCATTCGCCTCATCTTGGGCTTCATTCTGTTGTAAATCAGAAACCACTTCTTCCGAATCTGGTAAAAGTTTAGGCTTATCGACAGTTAGAATTCTCTCGGCGCGATCAGGGGCACTTTGCTTTAAGACTAGGGTGTCAGCATTTGGATTAAGGTCCTCGGGACCCTTATTAAGATAGTAGATGGCACTGAAAAATAGAATAGTTAAAGTAAGTATTCTCATAGCTAAATTATAAACTACAAGAAATCCCTTTCAAGATAGGGGTCATGAATGCCGGCAGGTAAATTGTTCCACTAAGAACTGGTTAATTTTTCCTCTAACCTCGCCCACTCTTCATATATTTTTTCTAACCGAAGTTCAGCATCAGACAAATCTGACTGGATTTTCTCTAATTTAACTTTCTTCTCTTTTGTCATGGTTGAGTAATCCACTTCGGAGATTTCGGCCTTAAGTTTAGTCACTCTCGCTTCTAACTTCTCAATTTCGGCCGGGAGTTCATCGTAGCGATTTTTCTCTTTATTACTCAATTTTGACTGAACTGGAACTGAAGACTGACCAGATTGGGGTTGCTGCACATTCTTTTTTTTCAGCTCTTCTTCTAAATGAATGGCCTCAAGGAATAATTCCGCTTGAGGGAAACCAGCCTCGAAATTCTCAAGTTTACCGTCATGAAGGACCCAGCATTTATCTGTTACATTGTTGATAAAGGATCTATCGTGGCCCACAATGATGAGCGCTCCTTCATAATTTCTAAGTTCTTCTTCCAAAATACCAATTGTTTCCAAATCTAGATCGTTAGTGGGTTCATCAAATATCCAAATGTCTCGAGCATGTTTCATGAACTGAGCGAGTTGAAGTCGATTTTTTTCACCACCAGAGAAAGTATGAATAGGACGCTTAACTTCATCAGAACTGAAAAGAAAATTTTCTAAATAACTAGCAACATGTCTTTTCTCGCCAGTGTTGGAGATTACATAATCAATTCCTTCTCCAATCATTTTCCAAGGAGTTTCATCATCTTTTAGGGCCTCTCTTTTTTGTGAGAAGTACCCTACATCGAGACCATGCGCTCGACCAACTTTACCGGAAGTTGCCTCAAGTTCACCCAAAAGAATTTTTAATAGGGAACTTTTACCAACTCCATTTCTTCCTAAAAGGGCTATCTTATCTCCCTTAGCAATTGAGAAAGTGAGATTATCAAAAAGACTCCTCTCGCCAAATTTTAAAGAAAGCTCTTCAGCAGAAAGAAGAATTTTTGTTTTTCTTCCAGAAGACTGCAAATTAAGGTTCACTGATTTATGTGCCTGAGATTTGAGATCCTGAATCGTTTTATTTAGAGTTCCATAATCTTCGATTCGCTTCTTACTTTTAGTCCGTCTTGCCTGTACTCCGCGTCTGATCCAAGCTGTTTCTCGTCTTTGCATGTTGGAGAGTTTATCTAGCTCCTTCTCCCTTCTTTTTTGATCTTCAATTAAAAATTGAAGATAGGCCTCGTAGGTTCCAGAAAAAGATCTAAGCTTTCCTTGCTGGATATGAATAATTCGATCGACGACATTGTTTAATAAACTCCTATCGTGGGAGATAATCATAAACGTTTTCTTACTTGATTGAAGCTCATCTTCAAAATCTTGAATTGTTTCCAGATCCAAGTGGTTTGTTGGCTCATCCCATAAAATAAGTTCTTGAGGGGCTGAAAGCCCAAGACTTAGGGCCACTTTCCTTTGTTCACCACCAGAAAGAGAATCCATTTGACGGTGAATGTTCTGGACTCCAAAAAATTTAAGATAACTTACAAATTGAGCGTGAATTTTATCTTCACCCAGCTTTGTCAGTTCTTCATAAATACGGCTTTGTTCCAAAATAAGTTTATCAAAGTCCCCATCGCCACTTCCAAGAGATTCATTAACTTCATTCAGTCTCTTTTTTAGTTTTCCCATCTCTGGATGAAATTCAAAAAAATAATCTTCAACTGTCCAATCTGAGAGATTCGTTAATTCCTGCGGAACATAGAAAAAAGTAAAATCTTTACTCTTATCATAGATGAAAGGTGGGACAGTCGTATCAGGCTTAACCAGACCAGCAATGACCTTAAAGAGCGAGGATTTGCCATGCCCATTGAGGCCCAGAACTCCGATTTTATCACCTTGATTAAGGGTAAACGTTACTTCTTTAAAAATAACTTTATGGGGATAATGGAGACTTAAATTTTGAAGTGTAAGTAATGTAGACATGAGCGAATATTACACGACAAAAAACTAACCGAATAGCTCTTTCATCGTATCAAACATCTTTACCTTAGAAAGATAGTTTTTAATAAACGTTTTATTTTCAGGCTTATACCAAAAAAAGAATGTTCTTTGTTTTGTTTTATCGTCGAGACTGATCGCTGTTTGAACTCTTTTTAAAGTATAAGGATGATAGCCGGAATAATAAATTTCTGTCGCCACGGTCATGGGTGTGGGTGTGAAATCTTGAACTTGCTCAAGCTTATATCCCAACGCTTTGGTTTTAGCGGCGAGTTTTGCCATATCCTCGGGAGTGCAACCAGGGTGGGATGAAATGAAATAAGGAATAATTTCTTGCTTGATGCCTTTTCTACGAGAGATTTCTTCAAATCTTTCTTTAAATTTGTGAAAAAATGAAAAACTTGGTTTTCTCATGAGCTTTAAAACTTCATCCTCTGTGTGTTCTGGGGCGACTTTAAGCCTTCCAGAGACGTGGTGAGTGATAAGCTGCTCCACATAGGCTTCATCTTCCTTCGCATGCGTTGATCTAGGATCAAACATAAGGTCATACCGGAGACCAGAGCTTACAAAAGCTTTTTTGACCTCTTTATGGGCGGATATTTCTTTGTAGAGTTCAGTCATTTTTTGTGGATTGGTATCTAAATTTTTACAAATCTGAGGAAATATACATGAAGGTGCTGCGCACTTATCGCAAACATCTTGATCAATTCCTTTCATCTGATACATGTTCGCCGATGGCCCACCGATATCAGAAAGGTAGCCTTTAAAGTCAGGCATTCTTGCAACCTGATCTACTTCTTTCATGATCGATTTTTTTGAACGACTTGCAATCATTTTTCCCTGATGAGCTGAGATTGTACAGAAACTACAGCCACCAAAACACCCTCTGTGAGTATTTATCGAGAACTTGATCATCTCAAATGCTGATATCGCTCCACGA
>CAMAYW010000276.1 GCA_945862475.1 Bacteriovorax stolpii | reverse complement strand
AGCTTTCATATAAGCATGAAAAACAAAGGTTGGAGTGAGTTTGTTTTGGCGATAAATAAACTTAATTCCAGGTTTCAGTTCAGTCTCTATGACAGAGTTGTCATAGGCAGATACTTGTGCTGATTCTTTCTCATCCGCCACCTTAACTTTCTTCGCCGCCTTTTTAAGTTCCGACTGCCACTTAAGGAGCTCTTTTTCTAAGGGAGCAGATTTAACACCCTTAGGAATTTGGAGAGTAAAATGCGAGGACTTTTCTAAAATAACTGCAAGTCCCTTGAAAACATCATTTGCGGTGGCCGAACGGATTTTTTCGATGAACTCTTCTTCACAAGCGATATTTCCACATTGAGCAAAGCCGTGACCTAAACTAAAAGCGAAAGACTCTATAGATTCTTTTTCATAGATTTTAGAAGAAATATACTGATTTTTAATTTTAGTAAGTTCTTCATTTGAAAACCCATTGTTTAATGTCTCATGAAGAGTTTTCATGAACGCTTGAGAAATCTTTTTGAGATTTTCAACCGGGAAGCTCATCTTAAGCATGTGAGCTCCACCATGTGAAAAGTACATTGTTGAACCAGCGATTCCATTACAAAGAGACGTTTTTGCAACAAGATCTTGGTAGAACCTCGAGGTTTCTCCGTGAGCGAGACAATTAATAGCGAGATCTTGTCCGGCAGCATCCTTATTTAAATAATCTGGAGATTCAAAACAAAGAGTCAATGTTGCCTGACGTATATCCTTTTCATGGATATTAACCGAACTCTTTGAATTAACCTTGAAATCTTCAAAATGAGATTTTTTACCATGAGGTAATTTAAATGATCTGATTTTCTTTTCTAGTTCTTCTCTTTGTTTTAAGTCGCCAGCAACAACAAAAAGAGCATTCTCAAGGTTGTAAAAATTTTCTCTAAATTCCTTAATTTGTTCTCTCGAGAAATTCAGAATAGTATCCTCTCTTCCTAAAATAGGATGCTGATAACCACCAGCAAAAGACGCTTTTTGTAATTGAATAAAATTGTACTGAGAAGGATTGTCTTGTGCTCTTCTATACTCTTCAAACACAACTTGTCTCTCGGAGGGAATATCTTCCTCCCCAAAAAGAGGATTTGCGACCATATCTAAAATGATGTCGACAGATTTATCTAAAAAAAGACTCGGAGTATTGATGTAGTAGCAGGTGTAATCAAAAGAAGTGAAAGCATTTACCTCGCCACCATAGGACTCAATGTCGTGAGCGAGTTGAGGGCCCGGTCTTTTTTGTGTTCCCTTAAAAAACATGTGCTCTAGAAAATGAGCAATCCCTTGATTATCATGATTCTCTAGCGCCGATCCAGCTCGAAACCACATTTGAACTGTGCCAGCAGAGCAGCCTGGTGAGTGAATAAAAAGTGTATTTAATTCATTATCCAATTTTACCTGATCAATTTTCATAGATTCCTTGTGTGAGACAACTTACAACATTCGTTCTATTATCACTGGAGCCTTAATTTTTTAGAAGGAAATTCTATCCAATGACTCATGTGTCCAGTCTTTATTTGCATATTCCTTTCTGTCAGCATCTCTGTAATTACTGTGATTTTTATAAAAGGAAATTAGATTCGGCACACCATCAATTTGAGGATTTTCATCAGTTTTTAAAGGAATCAGTCAGTGTTCACCAGAATTTTCTGAATTCTCATCATTTTACATGGGCACCACTTGAAACGGTCTACCTTGGTGGGGGAACACCCTCGCTCTGGGGTGAAGAGGGAGCTGCATTTTTCAATAAGGAATTATTGAATCTCTCCCTTGCAAAAAATGCAGAGTTTACCATGGAAATTGATCCTGGAACCTGGACTCATGAGATGATGATGGCATGGAAAGGAATTGGATTAAATCGAATTTCTGTCGGAACGCAAAGCTTAGACCCCCAATTTCTTAAGGTTCTAGATCGTATTCACACATTAGAGGATACGCTGAATTTTTTAACTTACTTAAAAGAAAATAATTGGAACTATTCACTTGATTTTCTTTTAGGAGTTCCTTACTCCCAAGAGAAAAAAAGAGATATAAGATCTGAATTAGAAACACTTCTTCAATATTCTCCAAAGCATATTAGTCTTTATATTCTGAATGCTCGTTCGAAATATCCACATATTCAACAAATGCCAGACGATGGTTACGTTCGGGAGGAATATTTATTCGTGAGCGAATTTTTGAAATCAAAAGGATTTCATCATTACGAAGTTTCAAATTTTGCACTTCCAGGTTTTGAATCAAAACATAACTTAAAGTATTGGCGTGGAGAGAGTGTTGCCGCCTTGGGCCCTACTGGTACTGGTTACTTATCTCTGTCACCTGTTGAAGCAGTTCGCTACAAATGGAAAGTGACTCATCCTGAATTTGAAATAGAAAAACTGACAGAAAAGGAACTCTCGCTAGAGAGACTCTACCTCCTTCTTAGAACCTCAGATGGACTCATTCTTGGTGATGAGTTTTCATGCGTTGTAGATTCTTGGGTTCAGCAAAAGTATGCTTTAGTGAATGAGGGTCGTGTGACTCTTACGGCCCTTGGCTTTTTAATGTTGGATTCACTGATGGACGATATCTTCAGGTTTGAACATCTCGTGAAGTCGAGATAAGTGTTTGTAATTGTTATTTCACTGCTTCGCCGAGTCAGGTGCATCTTTTTATTCCTTGAATATCTTCTTCCAAGACCATTGACACTGGGCCAACTGATCCCATCTTTGGGGTATAGAGAAATGAACAGTTGAGAGAAAATTATGGACAATAATGAAAACGTAAATGAAAAGTCTGATGAGGCAAAAGAAGTCGCTGATGGGGAAACCCAAGAGGCCCTTGAGACCCAGCCAAAAAAAGAAGAAATTGATTACAAAGCAAAGTACTTCTATGTGGCAGCTGAAATGGACAATTTTAGAAAGCGCATGGAGAGAGAAAAAGAGAACCTTATCAAGTTTGGTAATGAGAGAGTTCTAAGTGACCTCATCCAGGTCGTTGATAATTTTGAGCGTACTATTGAAATGCTTAAATTTGATCAGGATCCAAAGATAAAAAATATTGTCACTGGAATAGATATGGTTCAAAAACAGTTTATTGAGACTTTATCAAAACACGGTTTAACTCTAGTACAATCTGTTGGCAAAGATTTTGATCCCAATTTTCATGAGGCAATGGCCCAAGAATACGCTGAGGGGGCAAAGCCAAATCAAGTGTTAAAAGAATTCCAAAAAGGTTACACACTTAATGGACGTCTTATTAGAGCGGCGAAGGTCGTCGTTGCAAGTGACAAACAATAATTAAAGATAAAAGAATAAGGAGAATTATATGGGAAAAATTATCGGAATTGACTTAGGAACAACAAACTCTTGTGTCGCTGTTATGGAAAACGGCGTTTATAAAATTATTCCAAATGCAGAAGGGCATAACACAACTCCTTCCATTATTGGTTTTGCTAACAATGGAGAAAACTTAGTTGGACAAGTGGCTAAACGCCAAGCCGTAACAAATCCAAGTAAAACTCTCTTTGGTATCAAGCGTCTCATCGGTCGTAAATTTACAGATAAAGAAGTGGCGCACTTTAAAGCAATTGCTCCATTCGATATCTTCGCTAATAAAAATGGTGATGCTTGGGTAAAAGTTGATGCTAAGGAATTTTCTGCTCAGGAAATTTCGGCAAAGATATTAGAAAAAATGAAGAAAGCTGCTGAGGATTATCTTGGCCAACCAGTCACTGAAGCCGTTATCACTGTGCCAGCTTACTTTAATGATGCTCAAAGACAAGCTACAAAAGATGCAGGTCGTATCGCTGGGCTTGATGTAAAACGTATTATTAACGAGCCAACAGCTGCGGCACTTGCTTACGGTCAAGATGTTAAGAAAGATAAAAACATCGCAGTTTTCGATCTTGGTGGTGGTACATTCGATGTTTCCATCCTTGAAATCACTGCAGATGGTGT
>CAMAYW010000275.1 GCA_945862475.1 Bacteriovorax stolpii | reverse complement strand
GAAACTGACATGGAAGTCAACAAGATGACCCTTGCAACGAAAATGAGTGAAAAGACTTATAAACTTCTAACCGATGCCACGATTTTTTGTCCCTATGTTCTTCTTTTTTATTTTAAAGAAGTAAAACTTATTTCTATGACTCTTATCGCTCTTATTCCTGCTTTCAAATTAGCAAAAATTATTCATACAAATAAAGGTGCTGAACTTAATGAAGGGTTAAAATTTTCAGGGATTCATCTCGTGATTTTTTCAGTCCTTTTAAGTTTTAGTTTCATCTATGAAAGTATTTTATAGCACCTACAATTTAAAACCAAAAAAGAAGGCGAACCGGCTTTCAGACTTGGCCTCTAAGCCAGGTGTGTATCTTCGAGCTGAATTAAATAATAAAGTCTATTTTGCAGACTACTTTCCTCATCTGCCTTTGGGCGATCGTTCTGTCGATGAATTCCTCGCTGGATTTAAATTTCAACATATTGAGTATGATAAGAAAGTTTTTCACCTTCTTCTCCAAGATCATGCGTACCAAAAGGTGACTCCTAAAGCTTTTAAGAACCACCAGCTTTGGAACTCAACTGATAAAATTGACTCCCCTTTCGTAAAATATAAACTCTTGGATCTAGATGATCGGTCTTTCATGCTTCTTCTTGATCAAGGGATTAAAGTGAGGCTGGACGCCAACGGTCTATTTAATAAGGAAACTTATTTAAAATTCATGAGTGAGATCCCTAAAGAACATCTTCCACTGATTGAATACATTGAGGATCCTCTTTCGAGTCTTGATTGGTCGAACCTTCTCACCCCAAATGCGAGGGACTTTATCTCTGGGGATCCTTTTGATTTTTATATCTATAAACCTAATTGTGAATTCTATCCTGAAACAAAGGCCAGGATCATCTTTAGCTCATACTTAGGAAATACACTGGGCCTCTGGCACTCCTATTGTGAACTCGTCACTCAGGGGGACCTCTCTTTAAGGCATGGGATTTATACTTCTGGTTTTTACGAAGAAGAAGCAAGTCTTTTTCAAGGGAATTACTATGATGGTTTTAGTCCTTCCCAAAATGAAGTGAAGACTCTCTACAAAAAACTAGATCAATTAAATTGGAAGTCTTTATGTTCGATGTAAATTTTGATTCCACTGATCCAGTGGTCCTGTGTCATCCTGACTTTGATCACCTGAAGAAAGATTTACTTCAAAAATTACTTCCCTATGATCTTAAAAATCATTTTATTCTCTTCTCCTCTGGAACATCTGGAGGGGACCTAAAGGGCTATGCTCTCTCAAAAGAGGCACTTTTTCAAAACGCTCAGACAGTTAATTCTTTTTTTAATCTAAATCACAATGATACTTGGGGCCTCTCCCTTCCCACCTATCACGTGGGGGGATTATCTGTTCTTTGTCGCGCTTACTTACTGGAGAACAAAATCATTGATCTCAGAAAATGGGATCCTTTAACTTGGCACGAAAAATTAAAAGATGTCACGATAACTTCAGTTGTTCCTACTCAGCTTTATGACCTTATTAAATTAAATCTTAAGGCGCCAGAGAATCTACGATTCCTTATTGTAGGAGGAGATTACTTAAGCTCTAAACTTAAAGATCGCGCCATGGAACTTGGCTGGCCCGTCATTAGAACATTCGGCATGAGTGAAGTCTCGTCTCAGCTTGCATCGGCCTCATCACCAGCTTCCGACGAATTAGAGGTTCTTCCCATTCATAAAGTCAAACTTCAAGGAGAAAGACTACTTGTGAACTCTCCTAGTTTATTCACTTTAGAATTCACTATGGGTGAGATGTTTAAGGCCACCCCTTTAAAGGATCTCTCCAATCCAGATGGTTTTTATATGACTAAAGACCGTGCAGAGATTTCAGGCAACATCATTCGCCCACTTGGACGCATGGGAGAAGAATTTAAAGTCGCGGGCCACCTAGTGAATATGAATAAATTAAGGGACACTCTTTCAGGTTATCTTTTAGAGAAAGATCTTTTTGGTCAAATGGAATTTCAAATAGAAAGTGATGAGAGGAAAGGACACAAGCTTATCCTTTTAACACTGAATGACTTTAATCGTGAGATTCAAGAAATCTCTCAATTAATTGCACCCATTAAAATTGATGAAGTAAGAAAGATGTCTCACTTTAATCGAACAGCTTTAGGAAAATTAAAAAAATGAAAACTATGAATTATGCTCTGATTGCTTTAACCTTTCTCATTATGTCGTGTGCTACGAAACACCCCCCATTAAAGAAAGTTCCTTCCGTAGATATCAACCGTTTTATGGGGAAATGGTATGTAATCTCGAGTATCCCAACCTTTATTGAAAAGGGTGCCCACAACGCGGTTGAGACTTATACCTGGAATGAAAAAGAAGAGAGAATTGATGTGTATTTCACCTTTAATAAGGGCTCCTTTCAGGGAGAGAGAAAAGAATACACCCAGAAAGCTTTCGTCCATGATAAAAGTGGCAACGAGTGGAGGATTCAATTCTTCTGGCCATTAAAGTTTCCCTATCTCATTTTGGACTTAGATAAGGACTACACTTATACTGTGATTGGAGTACCAAATAGAGATTACGTTTGGATTATGGCGAAAACCCCTACTCTTCCAGAAAAAACCTATCAGGAAATAATTGAACGCCTTAAGCTTCAGCAATACGATATAAAGCTCATAGAAAAAGTTCCACAAAACTGGAAATAATCATCCTAAAAGATCTGGTCGCCACTTTTTAGTCATGATTTTCTTTTGCTCAAGTTGCCACTCTTCAATTTTTTTGTGATGGCCTCCTGTGAGAATTTCAGGGACATTCATCCCTTCAAATTCCTGTGGCTTTGTGTATTGAGGATATTCAATCAGACCATCTTCAAACGAGTCATGCTCACTTGAGAGTTTATTACCTAAAATTCCTGGCACAAACCTCACTGCTGAATCTAGGATCGTCATGACAGCGAGCTCACCACCGGTTAAGACAAAGTCCCCAAGGGAGTAATACTCATCAACGTATTTCTCAAGGAACCTTTCGTCCACTCCTTCGTAACGACCACAAATAAATACGACATCCTTTGCTGGATGAGAGAGAACTTCTCTTCCAAAACTTCGCGCCTCTTTGTTATTCCAAACTTTTCCACGAGGAGAAGTAAAAATCACGTTAAGCTCATTTTTATCTTGATAACCTCCGGCCTCCACAACACCCTTCATGAGGGCGTCTCTTAAAATATCTGCTCTCATCACCATTCCAGGGCCACCACCATAGGGCGTATCATCGACACTCTTATATTTTGTCGTTGAGTAATCTCTGATGTTCACAAATTGAACTTCAAATTTAATCTCTTGGCTTCTCTCACCTCGAAGAGCTGAACCAGCGATTCCACAATCAAGAAGAGGCTTAAAATATTCCGGAAAAAGTGTCAGGATCCAAATCTTTCGATGAATCATTCCGTATACTCCGGCATGATCATCGTAATTTTTTTATTTTCCATATCAATTTCAGGGAAAAATGATTCCACATAGGGAAGAGTGATCTTTTCACCCGTGATGAGTCTCACATCAAAGAGATACTGCATGCCATTGTGAGAGAAGCTCTCAAGAGTCCCGACTTTGTCTCCCGATTCATTAACAACATCCATATCCATGAGATCCACGAGATAAACTTCATCTTCTTCTGGCTCAGGAAAAGATTCTCGGTCGAGATAAATCTCAAAAGGAATAAGACTCTCTAGATGAGTACGGTCCTTAATACCTTTAAACTGGCAAATAACTTTGTTTCCGAAACGAAGCTTCTCTATTTCCCATTCTTCACCATTCGGACTTATTTTTGATTTTAAGCTCGTCGGGAATAACCAAATCTTCATCCCATCATCTAGGATGGATTCATCTGACTCTTGATTAATTAAACGTAACTCTGCCTCACCTTTAATCCCGTGAGGGTTTGCCACAAAACCTAGTTTAATGAGTTCTTCTTTTTTCA
>CAMAYW010000274.1 GCA_945862475.1 Bacteriovorax stolpii | reverse complement strand
TTATCTTACTGATGCTGAAAAAATTGTTGATGGAAAGCCTTTTCCTAAAGATGTTTTACCGGAGGGTAGGCTTCCCTTTATTTCCATTGAAAAACGATGGTCAAAACGAATGGGTGTAGATGTTGGGGATAAGTTGACGTTTGATATTCAGGGAGTCGAGTTTGAAGGAATTGTCATTAATATCAAAGAAATTAAATGGACCTCTTTTTATCCAAACTTTTTTGTGACGATTGAGCCAGGCATGATTGAAGCAGCACCTAAAACCTATTTGTCGATTTTGCCTGCTGGTCCCAAGGAGATGAAAAGAACCCTACAACAACTTGTGGTAGATAAGTTTTCTAATGTTTCTTTCATTGATGTGGAGGAGATGGTTAAAAAAATGTCCATCTTGTTTGATAAGTCCCGTCTGGCGATTGAACTCATCTCTTGGCTTTCTTTGGGTGTTGGTCTAGTGATTCTTTATGGCCTCTCCCACGATCAAGTTTATCGTAGAACCTATGATCTTGCTCTGATGAAAGTTTTGGGACTTGAAGGTAAGCAGCTTAGGATTCATTTGATCTTTGAGTTTGGCTTGATCTTTTTTTCCGCGACTCTTCTAGGCCTATTTTTGGGGTGGCTCCTCGCGCAACTAATTGCGTCAGAGATTTTTAAGCTTTCTCTCGCCGTTGACTGGTTGAGATTACTGGGGACCTGGTTCTTTTTATCTCTCCTTTGTTTAGGAACCATATTCTTTTCTTCATGGCGCGCCGTTCAAACAAAGCCGAGAGTATTATTGTCTGAAACTTAAGGGGTAATTTCTCTTTCCTATTATTGGAACACTCATTAGAATTTCATCCATGCCAGATATAGAATTTAGCCACCAGGCACTCATGACCTTTTTTTCTCAGTACGCGTACCAGCCGATGTATGTTTACTGGTTTGTTTCTCTCTTTATGCTCGCAAGCTCTTTTGGATTTCCTGTGCCTGAGGAATTAGTACTCATAAGCTCTGGTCTTGTTGCCTACATGGCCAATCACCCAGAGAAGTTTCCTCCTCCTTATCCTGGTGCGGAGGGAGTGAATGTTTATACTTTAGCGATCGTTTGTTTTTTATCGGTCCTCGTTAGTGATTTTATTGTTTTTCTGATTGGAAAGTTTTTTGGCGCCAAAATTATAAAAACAAAATTCTTTCAAAAAAGATTTGCTGGTAAGGGTTTTGATACGATTAATTCCTGGTTTCAAAAATATGGTGGTTGGGCGTGTGGGATCTTTCGTTTTACACCTGGTTTAAGATTTCCTGGCCACTTAAGCTGTGGTCTCCTAGGAATTACAGTGGTGAAATTTCTCATGATTGATGGTTTCGCTGCATTAGTCTCTGTACCCACTCAAGTCTTTATTGTGTCAAAATATGGAGAAGTCATTCTAGATAAATTGGCCGAGTTTAAGATGATTGTTTTATCTATAGCTGGTGTTCTTTTTGTCGTTTGGTTGATAAAAAAAGTTTATCAAAAAAACGTTCGGATCAATTCTTAACTAAAGAAAATGCTCGCAAACCTCTTCAAGTTTGATAGCGAGCTCCTTTCTGAATTGAGTAAGATCAACATACTTAAATACAACTGTTTTTTTGAGTCTTTTTAACTCATTTTCATGCTCTGGGTGGCCCCAATCAATAATACCTGTGAGGTGGAGCTCTCCTTTATCTGATTTAAGCTCTTTTACTAATACGCTTAATTCATAAGTGACCGAAGGATTCATAGACCGAGGGGTGGTCTTTGCAAGCTCCATGATGCCTTTTTTCGCATCAGGATTTTTTATTTTTAAGGCATCAACCATCGACGTTTCAACTGATCGTGCACCCCAGACCTTTGGAGCAAGCTCCAGAGTCTTTAGATTTTTAGTCTGAGTCGTCTCAAGATACCGGTAATAAAAATTATCCATAGTTGAAAATAGGTAATCATAGAGATTTGATTCATCACCAAAACGATTTTGAATTTTTTCTTTCCATTCCTGTATCTGTTTGTCACTCATTGAGTTCTACCTGTAAAATATGAGGATGAAATTAATCAACCCGAGAAAAGATTTTTTCATTGTAGAAGACTTCTTCACACCTGGGCAAGCCTCAGAGTGGTTGTCTCTCATTTCTTTTCTTGGAGAAGACGAAAAATGTGGATTTCATCATCCAGACTTGAAACCAAATAGATTCCATAAGTCGCCAAAGTATCCAGTCAAAAAATTTATGTGCTTGGGTCTATACTGGAACCCATTAGATTATCTTTATTATGATAAAATTCCTGGTAAGGGAGTCTCATGTCATAAGATTCCTCATGAATTAGTAAACTTATCAAAAGGTATTTTGGAAAAATTTTATCCCACTCCACACTACATACCACAAAGTGTGATGGTGAATTACTATACCGATAAGTCCTCCATGGGAATTCATGTCGATAAAGACGAGCCCTATAAGGAAGCTCCTATTATTGGACTTAATTTTGGATCCACTTGTCGATTTTTCTATGAAGATGAAAATGCCGAAATGAAAGAAATGAGAATTCCTGGAAATAGCATCTATATTTTTGGAGGAACGGCGAGACTCATGAGACATGGTTTAGGGTCGATTTATTCTAAAACACTCTCACCGGGTTCAGAGGCTTTTTTAAGCAACAAAGAAAGATTAAATCTGACGATTAGACAAGTTTTAAAGAGATAATTGATTGGCGTAATTGTTTTGAATCTTATTTAAACTCAATTCGAAAAGTTCAATTAAATGGTTTTGATTTTTATTTTTGCAAAGATTTGAAAAAATAGTGAGGAGATGATTTTTTTCATTATTTATTTTTAAATGAATCTCCTTAACAGCATGAAGATATTGCTCTTCACTCCAAGGAAGCTCCTTCAAATGACCATTTTTTACAGCGTTTAATTTCTCCGCTAACTCTGGGTAAAGCTCCATCATTTGGAGTGTGACGTAGTTAAACTGACCATTAATAATGTCTTGAAAAGCTGGGCGACCACTTTGGTCGAATCCATCAACAATGTCATCGGCCATTTGAAAGATAAGTCCGATTCTTTCACCTAGAGTTGCCATTGTTTTTATATCTTTGTGGCCAGAGAGTTTTGCCGGAGTTGTACAGCAAAAGCGAATAAGACTCCCAGTTTTCTTAATACAAACGAGCTCTAGATCCCCAAAACTCACTTCATTTTTTGACTTTAAATCATACTGAAGCCACTCACCATCGGCCAAGTCTTGAATACACTTTGTAAGATCTTTTAAAAGTTCGTTATTATTGGCAGAAGCAAGTTCTCCCATAACTGTGGCAAGAACAAAATCTCCAGCTAGAATGGCCGTCGTGTTATTTCTTAGCGAGTTGAGAGTCGGGTGATTTCTTCTCTTGTCGGATTCATCAATCACATCATCATGAATCAGGCTCGCAAGATGAGTTAATTCAACTGCTCTGGCATAAACTTTAAGATCGGCTGGATTGAGATTAAAAACTTCTCCCATTAAAAACATCAAACCCGGTCTAAATTTTTTACCACCGGCAGAGACGAGCCCATTGATCTCACTCGTGAGCGCACTGATGGACTTCTCAGTCATTTCTAACTTGAGTTCATCAATATTGTTTTTAAGCTCTAAGATGTTTGTCACGGGAATATTCCTTAAGTTATCGAAGTTTATTGGAATATGAGGATTTAGGCAAGAAAAGAGGTCTAAGTCTTGTACAAATGAAGCCCAGGAACTTGGACTTTTATTTAACCTCATTTGCACGCATAATAGGCTGAGACCATACCCTAATAGGAGATCCACATGCGTTTTGTGCTGTTTTTAGTTGTTCTAATGTCCTCTGCCTTTGGGAGTGAATTTTTCTCGATTACTGAGAAAAGTATCAAGGGTGAGGAATTTAAACTTTCTTCACTGAAGGGGAAAACCGTTTTGATAGTTAACATTGCGTCACAATGTGGTTTTACGGGGCAACTTGATGATTTAGAGGCACTTTAT
>CAMAYW010000273.1 GCA_945862475.1 Bacteriovorax stolpii | reverse complement strand
CAGATCTTGGTTCAGGAAATCTCGCAGATGGAACTTATCCATGTGTGGCGATTGAATTTTCTGATCAAATTCAAGTGACCCATGCGGGATCTACAAATTCTTGTACTTCGACATTTATTCAGGATGTTTGCAATAGCGGAACTTCGACTTCAATTTCTGGAGGGACAGTGACTTGCGCAGGCGGACGAGACGATCGAGTGGTGATGTACATCACCACAGCAAAAGATTCTCTTTCACAAAATTTTGATGCATTTAATCCACCATCTTGCAATACAACAAATTGTGGAACACAAGATTCGGATGCAGGAATCCACTTAGGCTCATCTCTTGTCGTGAGCGGATCTGTGGTAGGTAAATTTACAGTCGATACAACTGGTAAAGTATGTGATGGTGATACGGGTGGGAATTGTTCAGGAGTTTCTGGTTGCGAAATGAGACCACCTAACTTTTCTTTTTCTCAGATTTAATTTTCTTTCAGAGCGAGGAGCTATGCTCCTCGCTCTTTTTTTTCTATTTAAAAGATAAACCAGAGAGCCAAGTACGATCGACAACAAGTTGTTTTGCCAAAGTGCCGTTGATTGTTGATCGGTCCATAGCAAAAGTTGAAAAACTGGTTAAAGAGCCGCATGATGCTCCAGCGTCAGATAAATCAGTTGCATTTCCACATGCAGTTGCCGTGGTTGGACAAATGCTCGACTGTCCAAATTGTCCCGCTCCATAAACATGAAGACCATCTGTCATCATTTGAATACCGCAACCAAGACCAGTGTAATTTGCACCAGGAGTCAGTACTTGAGAAGAAGGACCCAGAGCTCCAAAGGCAGAAGAAGCGGATGATAGTTCAAAAAGACCGCTCGTTTTATCCGCTTTAATGTGAGTGACCGTTGCATGGTTTGTACCAGAAACTAATTCAACGCTAATTTGGAAAACCTCCATCTCCTCTCCATCCTCAGAGATTTTTGAAAGGACCGCCATAGTAGGTGGTTCGCCATCAGATCCTGCAAAATTAGCATTCGTTTGAATTTCGGCGATATACCAGTACCCACTCGCTTTTCCAAAATAGACTTTAAAATCGGAGACACCCATCGAAGTTGCATCCACGGTCTGAACACAAGCTAATTCCATTGGGAAACTAATTCCAGCTGTGATAATTGCTGTTTTTGTCGATGTTGGAGAATCGGCACAGGCTATGATGGCATCGGCCAGACTATCGAGGCGAGAATCGACGCTATTCAGGCGGTACATAAAATCTGTCGGGCCTGGTGAAAAAAGTCTATCTTTCATTTCATCTAATTCAGTAACTCCCAGTTGATCTCCTCTCAAATAGAAACCAACTGATGAGGATTCAAGACTACTCGGAAGTGAAGCCTTGGCAATTGTAACCATGCTTGGAACGGGTGAAGAGGAGCGGCTAGATTTGCTTTCTTCCTTTGAACAACTTGTTAGAATAAAAATAAAACAAATAGAAAAAACATTTCGCCAATTCATTTTCATATGATTCCTTTAGACATAAAAGATATAAATGATGATGAATAAAATTGAAAACGACTGTAAACTCAAAAAAAATTGATTATGTTTTTTTTAATTAGGATTAAATTAAGGTAAAGGCTTTTCAATTGGAAGGATAAGACTCTAATGACTAAAAGATGCAAACGATCATCAGAAAAATAGTTTATGCCGTTTACCATAGGCCTAAATTTCAAATCCTTGAACTGACAACCACTTAAGAAGAAAAAAATGAAGTAATATTTACTCAGCTTATTGAAATTGCCCAGATTTAAGCGCATAAAGCCCCAATCGGAGAATTTATGTTTAAACGATTGGTTGTTACAATTATTGTTACTTTGTCGGCTTCTGCTTTTGCCCAAGATATGTCTCAAACCGAGCGCTATGAGGATGCCTATCAGACCAATACGGATGGAAGTTCAGAGTACATTGGGGCTTGCACAACTCATGAGGATTATGAGGGTAAGAACTTTAAACAAAGTTCAATCATTCTTGAGACACTTATACCTGGAGATTTTAGTAAAGAGGAACTTAAGCGAAGGCTTATGAGAATTGATTCATCTCTTCTTAATCAAATTGCCGAGAGATTAGATTTTAACTTAAATGATTTTAAAGATTTTGTTGATGATATCACCATTGATCGAATTCAAATGTCTAAATTTTCTACTAGCAATTTTGTACGGGCCAATGTCGGAGTAGGCGGCGGGAATGGCTCATTCCTTGTGTTCTCTCAAGTTGGAAAAACCTATACTCTTATGTCTCAAACCTTTGATAAAGACGTTGAATTTTGCGACCTTAAGGTTTGGATGAAAAGTAGAAAGTAAATCATCTCTTTAGCCCATTTTGAATTCTTGTATCGTTTTTGTCCAATTGCTATTCAAGGGTTAGGTCTTATACTGAAGCTATAACCCCAATATGGACACTCTTATGCACTCCCTTACTCTCAAGCTCGCTGGCATTTATAATATTATTTGGGGTGCGATCGTCATCTTTTTCCCCAACCTCATGTTTGATCTTGCAGGAATGGAGAGACTTAATTACCCAGAGATTTGGCAATGTGTGGGAATGATTGTCGGTGTTTACGGTGTGGGTTATTGGATTGCGGCCAATGATCCAATAAAACATTTTCCGATTGTGCTTGTTGGTTTTCTTGGAAAAATTTTTGGACCGATTGGATTTGCTCAGGCACTTTGGACAGGCCGGTTTACACCCATTTTTGGAATTAATATCATCTTTAATGACCTTATCTGGTGGATTCCCTTTTTTATGATCCTCAAACTTAAATGGAAGCAGGACAAAAGTTTCATAAAATGATATCTCGTTTTTTGCTCTCGCTTGTATTGATGGTTGCTGGTCTCCTTCACATTTTTTCCCCAGAGATGTTTGATCCTGCCATTCCTTTCCAAATGAAACATGAGATCAATTTATTTGCTGGGATATTGGAGATCTTGTTATCCATAGGATTTTGGATCCCTCGATTAAGTGATTTAAGTTCGAAGATTTGTGCCCTTTGGTTTCTGGCACTAATTCCTGTTCATATCTATGTTTCCTACTTCAAAATTCCGATGTTTGGTGTAGATCAACCTGTGTTTCTTTGGGCCCGAACTTTAATGCAGCCTCTTTTATTTTTCTGGGCGCTCAGTCAACAGAGAAGTGGATGGATCATTTCTCAACAATGGAAGAACGTTCTTTTTCTGCACTATGAAGTAAATCCTGAGGAGCTTCAGAAGCTTGTTCCTTACCCAATTGATCTCTACCATGGTAAAGGAGTTGTGAGCATTGTTCCTTTTGTCATGAAGCGTATCAGGTTTCCATTCTTACCTTCTGTGCCAGGTTTATCTAAATTGTATGAATTAAATCTACGTACTTATGTGAGAATTAATAATAAACCTGCAGTCTATTTTTTTACTCTAGATTCTAATCATTTTTTTGCTGTTCTTATTGCGCGCCTAGGATTTAGTTTACCTTATAGATTTAGACCCATTGAGATTGCAATCCAAAACACTTACAGATTGAAGTCCGATGAATTAACTCTAGAGGCGAAGATTGAAGACGAGATCATTCAAGATGAGTTTCATCAATGGGCAACGGAAAGATACGCTTTAATTACTAAGAGATTTGGTAGAGACATGTGGGGAGTTGTGGAACATGAAAAATGGAAACTACAAAGCGTAAAATTGAAAGAAATAAGGGATCAGTTTTCTCCTCAGTTTCTTAAATTAAATCATTTTTTAGGAGCGAGTTATGCGGAAACTTTGGATGTTCGTTTTCGTCCATTTATTTGTATTACTGCCCATGAGAGGTCAATCCATGACAATTTCTAAGAACGTATTAGGGACACCTCTTCATAAATGTTGTGATTCACCTAAAACAGGTTTCTATCGTGATGGCTTTTGTCATACAGGTCCCCAAGATCATGGAACTCACGTTGCTTGCGCGACATTAACGAAAGAGTTCTTAGAATTCACTAAAT
>CAMAYW010000272.1 GCA_945862475.1 Bacteriovorax stolpii | reverse complement strand
TATTTCACACTTTTAATGGTTTCTGATTCAGGCACCTTCAGAAGAGCTTCGCCAAACTGGCACTCTCGGTTGGTTCTTGCACCCGGAATATCTTGAATAAGAATGGATTTAATCTGACCCTTCGGAGTTAGTTCATAGCGCCTTTGGGTTTTCAGATCAAAAAAGAACGTACGGTTCATGGGCATATCGGGCCCCATGGATTGACTGAGGCAAAAGCCTTTGGTGTCTTTACTTACAAACTCTTCGGAATTTACGGGTAGATTAAAATCAATTTGAATCGATGTGATGAGATTATTTTCAGATTCTATCTCGTAGGAAGCCCCTTTGAGAGTGTCAGTCATCTTAAGTCCCGCGACTTTTTTCTTCGCCTCAACAAAACTCTCCCCTGGTTTTAATTTCAGGATGTCTTTTGTCCCCAGGACTTTAGCAGACAGAGGAAGATGCACTAAGAGTGAGCACAAGATAAGAAGTGTTTTAATCATAGGTGAGACTTATCGGCGAAACGATCAAACTACTTTAGTCAAGTAATTACAGACAATTGAAGCGAGATCCGGGTCCCCTGGAACTCGGTACGTAGACTCTTCCCCAAACTTATCTCGAATCACCATGGAGACCGGTACGAAGTCTTCTATTTTAATAAACCCGTGGATTTGCCCTTGGGCCTTCAGAGGAATTTCAAATTCATGAGAAGTTGGAATTTTTTTATAAAAGATTTTTTCCATCATGGAATTAAAGCCACTCACTCCTAATGTAGAAACAAGACGCTTAATTTTTTCTTCCTTCTCTACAAATGAACCAAAGGGCCCCAAAAGAATTTTATAAATCGCCTCGATTCTTCTCTCCCCCACTTTCTTACTTTTCACGGCAAAGAGAGGATGAAAGGTTCCGTCATTATGGGTGCAGGTGATTTCATAGACACCATCCTGGTTTATCTTTAGCTTCAAGGCGTAGGGAAAGATTTTTCTTTTAAGGGAGTGGTTGTAGCGAGGGTAGTGTTTTTTTATCTCGATGCACTCAAACACCAGGGCCGCGAGTTCATGGGGAAAAAGCGTGTAACTCATTTTCGCAATTTGATTTTTTAGTTCAATATCCTTTCGTCTTTTAAGATCCGGGTGAAAGTGCTGAGAGATTCTTTTTTTGATATCAAGGCTCTTTCCAATATAGAGAATATCCCCATGCCCGTTATAAAAATAATAAACCCCAATCGCATGGGGAAGAGATTCAAACTCTTCTCTATCCACATTCGCAGGAAGGGCGAGTTTTTTAGCGTCTGAGATTAGCTCTATATTTGAATTCATCTTTTTTTGAATGAGTTTAAATAACTCAAATGTGGCCTTCGCGTCCCCCATCGCCCGGTGGCGGCCAGAGTTCGTGATCCCGAGATCCTTTGATATTTCTCCTAATGAATAAGAATGATGGCCCGGAAGAAATTTTCTAGCGAGCTGCACAGTGCAGAGTTTATCCCTGTGAAATGAAAATCCTAGTTCAGAGAACTCGTGCTTTATGAAATTAAAATCAAAAAACACGTTGTGGGCCACAAAGATTCTGTCTTTTGTCATCTCGACAATTTTTTTAGCGATTTCATAAAACTTCGGAGCGTTTTCCACGTCTTCGTTTGTGATACCCGTTAAGGTGGTGATGAAATACGGGATCCGGATTTCGGGGTTAATGAGGGTTGTGTATTCATCGGTGATCTCGTCGCCGTCAATGTTAATAATGGCAATTTCAATGATCTTCTGACCCTTTTTAAAGCTACCAGTGGTCTCAATATCAATGAGGGAGAATTTTTGAGGAATGTCTTTCACGGGGAGAGTTTAGCATGGGAGGTAGGAAGGGAGAAGGGTTGTTGAGGATGTGTATAGATTTGGAGAGAGCGAGGTGTACGATAGTAAGTACGCCGCAGAGAACGAAACCCGCACAACTGACGCCCAAGATGCTCAAAATCAAAAGACACTAGTTGTGCTGATTGATGATGATTCCCTTCCGCGAATTCAGCTCAATTGATGCCTTCCTCAAAGATTCATCAACGATTCCTAAAGACGCCAAGATTTATATTGATTCAAATCTTGGAGATAATATTAAGGGCGAAATTGAATCCGAAAAGATCTTTAATTTAGGCTTTAAGAATCTTTATCTCGCTACAGGGTACGGTAAAGAATTTATTCAGAAGCCTTCTTGGATTATTGAGGTGTTATCGAAGGGGCCGGAGATTATTGAGAGACATTAGGCTGCTGTTTTATCTAGCTTTAGAGACGATTCTACAAGATGATTAATCTGCGACTGCCTATTCTGCGATGTAAATTTTTGCTTGCATGCCTTATGGCATGATATAATCTTGTCTATGGAGACATTGCCACATGAGTTCAATAGAGGAAATATATAAGATCGTAAAAATTAAACATTCGAGAAGATTAAACCTCGTTACTGGGTTGTATATACTTTTCCTGGCATCCTTTTGCTTCGCACTTACCCAGAGTCTTAGTAATTATTATTTTTTTAATTTTCTGATTTTGGTTGGCATGATTTCTCTCTACTTCCTGAATTTTAAAGTGTTTCGAGACTCAATAAAAGAAAAGTTTTTATCTGAACTTAAGGCTCGGGCGAAGTACCTTATCATTGCCTTCGTTGCCTTCCTCGTGGTCAACACTTCTTTCTTTTTCTTCATTAAACACACGAAGAGCCATGTTAGTCTGATTATAAAGGACGAAAAACGTGTTCATGCCAAAATGGATTCCGAGAAAGTGACAGTTGAAGTGGATGATGATTGTCTTTATATGTACTATGACTATTATAACTACAATCAGAAACTTGGCCTTTTTAAAAACAAGATCCACATTGAATATATCGGTGCTGACAAGATAACGATCAACGACGAAGTCATTCAGCTAAATACGGTTACAAAGCCTAACAGACCATCGACCTGTAAGATTGAAGGAAATATGAAGGTCTTTAATCTTTGATTTAAAGTGGATGATCCATCATCGGCGCTAAGAACTGATGATAGGCGCAAAATTTTTCAGACAGTTCAAAGAGTTCGGAGATTATTAGTTAAGCCTCTGAATTTGTGATGAGTTCATCAATCTATTTGTATCGTTGACCGATATATCGACATATGATACAATGATCGTGTGATAAAAAGCTTTAAAGACAAAAAATCTGAAGACTTATTTAATGGTACTAATTCTAAAGAAGCTAGAAAAATTCCTAATACTGTTTGGAATGTAGTTTCGCGGAAAATGGATCAGCTAAATGCTGCAGTGGTTTTGGAAGACTTAAAGGCACCTCCGGGAAACAGGCTAGAAGCACTTTCTGGAGACCTTAAAGGTTTTCATAGCATTAGAGTTAACGACCAGTATCGAATAGTTTTCAAGTGGTCACCTGAAGGCCCTGAAATGGTTGAAGTCACGGATTATCATTAAGGAGATTTTTTTATGTTACCAAAAAATAGAAAGCCTACACATCCTGGTGAAATTCTTTTGAATGATTTTTTAATTCCTTTGGAAATGACCCAGCAGGATTTTGCTCGTCATTTAAATTGGACTTACGCAAAAGTTAACGAGATTGTTAATGGCAAACGAGGCGTAACTGAAGAATCAGCTCTCTGCTTTGCAGATGCCTTTGCCACAACTCCGCAGTTCTGGATCAATCTTCAAACTAATTATGATTTGTGGATTGCAGCGAAAGAACATAAGAAAGTTAAGCCTATAACGATGTCGGCGTAGTTAGAAAATAAGAAGATTATTCAAAGTTGATAGAAAATAGAAATCTTATAAGCTCTCTTTTGAAGATTCAATTTCTAATTATTACTTAAAATTTTTTAACATCCCCTTCTGCATGACAAGAAACCTTATCGTGCGGGTCAGTTAATAACTCTTCGAATATCAAATTTTATTGGCCGGCTCTAATTACTCTGGATCTCTTTCGTCCAAGATTATCGCGATACTCTTAATCTTGTTGAAGAAGTCTATATGACTATAAGAGGTGTGAATTACCAAA
>CAMAYW010000271.1 GCA_945862475.1 Bacteriovorax stolpii | reverse complement strand
TTGTCTTACAGACCCGGAAAACTGGGGTAAATTTAGCAAGATTTGTCTGGAGTCTCTAGTGAAGGATAATCCCCACCTCTAGTTTCTTTTTTCTCCAGAGAGAAAAAAGCACCAACCCATTTAGACTCTGGGTTCTCTCAAGAAAGATCTCGTCCCCTGAATCATTTGTCTTTAAATGAATCAAGGCCGTTTCTACAGGGGACCAAATTTAAGCTTAAGAGACTAGCGAAAATTTAGAATTTTACGCTTTTTACAGACCTCTTTAAGTTCATCAACACATGCCTTTTTGAATAAAGCATTGGCACTTTTATGATTACCTTTCTTCTTCTCCATATCTCCAAGTTGAAGGCAGCCTCCCATATATCCACCATCACAGGCCTTTTTCCAAAGAGCACTGGCTTTATTGAGATTTCCCTTCCTCTTTTCTATTTCACCAAGATTATCACAGGCCATCATAACACCACCGTTACAAGATTTACCTAGATGAACTCTCGCCTCAGTATAATTTCCCTCAGTAAATTTAATACCACCAAGAATGGCACATGCATTCATATCTCCATCATTGCAATTTTTATTTGCATAAAAAAGCATGATCTCATCATTCGTGGAGTTCTTATTTACTTCTGAAGCATGACTTGAATTTGCTTTACAATAAGCACCTAAAATAAATGCTAGAAAAAATATATAAAATAACTTATTCATAAATTCCTTAAAATGTTCAATTATAAATTTTGTTTCGGATACGATCTCTTTCACTCAAGTTTATTTCCATAAATAATTTATTGAGTATACACCATCATATTCAAACCAAACTCTGAAAACCCTAATTTTGTCTGAGTATGATGAAATAATCCGACACCATAAGAGACGTTACTCCACCTGATTTCGTTTTTAAGAGTCGATTCTTCCCAAGGATGAAACCTCAACTCATAAAAGGTACTATGCCTAAGATTATCAGAGAAGTGAGTTAAGAAACCAATGTCTGCACCCCAGGCGAATTTCATCTTGTGAAGTTCTTCACTCACATAACTTGATTCAAAAGAAGCAAGGATAAACGGAGTCACAAATCGAGTCGTAAAACTATGTCCATAACCAGCAACTGCGCCATGAGTGGTAAGTCCCTCATCCCCTTTACGAAAAGTTTGCCACTGGCCAAACTTTAATTTCCAAGAGTAGGATTTCGTAAACTCATCAAAGGCACCTAAAGAATAGTAATCTGCTAAGTTAACATCTGTTAAAGATATCTGTTTTCCATCTGAGATGGTTCTCATGCTGAGCATCTCAACTCTCGAATTTGGCATATATGATTTTTGATAATCTAAAAAATCATGAAAGGCAAAGCGATAGTCAACGTTTAGAAAACTCGAGTCCTCTAAAAAAGTCGTCCCTAAGAGGAGTCTTCCGGAATTGTGACCCTCATGAGGCTTACTTTGTGAAAATGTGTCATAATTTAGATCTGAACTTCGAAGGGGAATTTCAGATCTTTTAAGAAGAATTGGTCTTTTAAGGGCCTGAGCATCTTTTTCTTCTTTTAAAATTTCTTTTGCAAATTTGTAATCAACTAAACTTAAGGCCGAATCATAAACAAGTGCCTGTTTCTCTAGTGGCAAATTTAATCGAGGATTCTTACCCTGAGCAATTTCTTTCATCGCCATTTTTTCATTTTCGTCGAGTTCTTTTAGATGACGATAAAATTGGGTACTCGCTGAAGGACGGTAGGTAATTTCTTTTACTATCTTCTGACTAACGGCAACCTTAAGCGTATCTGAAGGAATGATGTAAGCTCGAGGAAGATGTTTGACGAGTTCTAGGCCAGGTCTGATTGTTTCTAACATGGTCAAAGCATGGTAGGAGCAATTTTCAGTCAAAAAGTAATAACGAAAATCACCATGCCCCAATTCCCAAATATGCCTTACAAGTTGATCAATTTCTTGTTGATTAAAGTCTAAGTGATACGTCCATAAATCACGAGATTCAAAATCATTGTACTCGCGCACTTTATAGTAATAAGGAATTGAGTTATAAGTGCCATAAAAATATCCAACAAAAGCACCTAACACATAGGTAAGCGCCCCTGCGTCTCCAGTACTCGCACCATAATTTATCCCTGTATCAAGAAGTTCGGTTCTTGTTTCATCGTTTAATTTCTTATATTCATTTTTTCCAAGTCGAATGAAAGTGTGGCCGAAGCTAGAAGCTGGGTTATTAAGATAGTATGAAGAAAAAACGAGTGAAACTGATCGAGCACTCAATCTCGCTCGAAACGCTTCAAAGTTCTCACAAACGACTTCTGTTTTTTTTAAATGAGGAAAAATTTTTAAAAGATAATGTGTCCTTGCAGGGAATCGGCAAATGGGATGCTGATTGGGATCTTCCACCTTCGGTGATTGAATACCATTTACGAGTGCTTCAAATTCAAGATCAGGTCTTGTTCTACCATTAGAATGCAAAAAATAACCTGGCCCATCGGCCTCAGACTTATATCCGAAGATAGATTGATGATACCTTCCAAGCTTAAGCCATTCAGCAGATTTCCAACTACTAGCGAATGTATAAGATGAGAAGTAAAAGGCCCCCAGGATGAGGGCCATGAAAAACTTAAAGAACATTATGGCATGAAGAATTAAGCGAAGGTGTATCAGTGATAACATTGTTGATGTTAACCATTACAAAAGTAGCATCTGTCTTTGCTGGAGCAATTACAGAATAATGAGTCTTAACTGCTTGAGAGAACTTTGTTTTATTACAACCATAAAGTGAAGAAAGAGTTGTAAGCGACTCTCCATTTCCTTTGGCCATGTCTGTAATTAAACTCTCATAATTTGCTTCGATAAAGTTTTTAATTTTTGCCGTTTTATCTGTCGCAGTAACACAGTTTGAAGTTCCAGATGAAATACCAAATGTTTGAGTACCAGTACCATTTGTTGTCGCACCGATGACTTGGTTCCCATCTTTACCAACAATAACTGAGCCAAGTCCGCAACCGGCCATACCATAAGGTTTTTCAGCAAGAGCAATGTTTGAAACTAAAGCAATAGCAATAATAAAATATTTCATAATTAATCCTTAAAGTTTGCAATTTTCAAATAAGTAGCCATCTTTAGAAACGACATCGTACATGTTATCTGTGACTGAAGATGTTTCATTGTTGCTATAGATGATGTTGTAACGTGATTGAAGTTTAGTCCCTAGATATTTTGAATCTGTGCAACCCATGATCTCACCAAGAGCAGTAATGGTCTCTCCATCTTGCTTTACAATATCATTCGCTAAAGCTTCCTTATTAGCTGAAATGAACATATTCATGTTTCTCTTAACCTGAGCCGATTTAGCTGACTTATCAGGAACACAATTAGACGTACCAGAAGACATACCAAAAGTGTTATTTGAATAAAATCCATTTGTCGTTGAAGAAAGTATCTGGCCTCCACGATTCTCAGTCTCTCCAAAAAGAACTGAACCTAATCCGCAACCAGACATGCCGTAGTAGCTTTCTTCATTTTTATCCACGTACTTGCCAATAAGGCCTTTTTTGTTTTGTGCGAAAGCAACTGGCATAGTTGTTAACACCGCCAAAATTACGAGCTTTTTCAAATTTCCTCCTTTGAAATTTTTGGCAAATTTTAACATACAAAAATAATTCACGAGCATTATTTTGATTGGAATCATTTGTGCCTTCGGCCAATGAGCTCTTACCCGACAACGGCTATCGGCAAAAAAGGCATATGTCGAAAAGGTACCGCATACCTTTTCACCAAATTTATCAAGAATCTTTATTCAAATGCCCCGTCTTAACGAGAATGAGAGTTTCCTCAGTAACAAAGGGATGATGAATTGAAAGATGTGGGCTTCTAAGCCATGTTCCTTTCGGGTATTGGCCAAGCTCATCTTGAAATTCTCCACTAAGAACAAATATTTCTTCTCCCCCGTAATGACGGTGTGGCAAAAACCTCTCACCTGCTGGCCACCAAACAAGAGCAGTCCCTTCTGTAAGGAAG
>CAMAYW010000270.1 GCA_945862475.1 Bacteriovorax stolpii | reverse complement strand
ATGTTTGATTATAGCGATTATCTGGGTCCACCACATTGGATTGAGTGACCTTAATGTCATCCGTGGGAATATTACGAGAAACACAATAGACTTTCACAAAATAGGCCGCGCACAAGGCAGAGGAAGCTAAGAAATAATCGAAAGGGCTTGGGGCGGTTCCATCCCCTTTATAGCGAATAGGTTGATCCGAAATGATGTTAAAATCATCAAAGGAAGCCTCAAGGCGAAGATTTTCTAAAAACCGGACATTGACTTGCATAAAGGGAGCGATATCATCGAAAACTCATTCTTAACAGTCCCTAGGTAGAAGTATGGATTTTTTTCATAGCTAATTTGTCTGTTTTATCTGGCCAAACATATGATTATACAGTCCATTACATGAAGCCGGTAAGTTTATCCTACGTTCAATGAGTGCCAATTTTTCGATAAAATACTATATGTTTTTTTTCACTTGAACCATTGGAAACGAATGAAATTTATAGGTTTTCTTATCTTAGTTTTCTTAATCAATGACTCTTATGCAACGAAGATCACTCAATTTGAAAACCTCGCAGAAAAAACCTACCGAAAATATCCGAATTCACTCACCTTCCATGTGACAAACTCCCCAACGGATCTCAACTGGGAAGGTGGTCCGAGAGATTTATTGTGGTCACTCATTAAAAATAAATACTTTTATAAAGATCGAACAAAAAGAGCGATGGGACACGTGACCGTTGAACTCAATTGCAATGATAAGAAAAATAAAATTAGAAGAATTGGTGGGCAGGGAGCAAAAGATCTTTCTCAATTTACAAAGCATCTTTTAGGTGGAGCTGGATTTAACGTGATCCTTTCCCCTGAGCACAAACAAAAATATACAGCACTTTCATCTCTTCCTTTTTATAATATTGATGGCCGTTTTGAGACTCCGAAGGAGCTCATTGAAGAATATGATCAGTACTTAAAAACCGAAGGATTATTTAATCTCATCTCCTTCACTTTAAATGTCAATACGTGTTTAAAGCTCGTGGAGTACTTTGATGAATATGAAAAAGTCACAAAAGCGACAGAAAACTCACCACAAAAAAAGGCTGCGAATGTGTATGGTAATGGCGCGGATCCCTTAAAGTTTGAGGGAGCTGGGTGTGCTCCTTTTGCTGTGGCATTTTTAAAGAAGGCCGAACTTTATGAAAGGATAGGCCTATTAACCGATCGAGTTTATGTCGATCAAAAATTATTTTCTTCACAAAAAGAGAACGTTTCGATTTTTTCTCTTCTTACAACATCTCATCAATTAAAAGAAAAAACAAAAAACTCATTTGAACTTGAGTTTCCCTCCCCTTCAAAACTCTACCATGCCGTCAATCAGATCTATGATAACGGAGAGGTCATCGAAAAGGGAGAATTTGGATCCTCATCGATTAAGTACATCGTGGTTCATGGGAAAAAGAACTAAGAGTCTTTTCTCACCACAGAACACTTTAAATAAACCGAACCAAGGCCATCTATTTTGCAAGAGATGTCGTGACCGTTCACAGGGTCATCTAGGAGCCGGATACCTTTAACTTTAGTCCCTGATTTTAGGGTGTCATTTCCAACTTTTAAATCTTTAATTGTTCTAACCGTATCACCAGATTGAAGCTGGACTCCGTTGGCATCTAAGAAATTTGCAGTGACTTCATCTACCTGAGTTTCGACCGCCGCATCTATCGTCCATTCATGAGTGCATTCGGGACAAATCCACAAATTCCGATCTTGATAACCGTAGGGAGATTGGCATTTCGGACAAGGTTGACTATCGGATGACATATGATTCCTTAGGATTTTAAAAAAAGATAATGACACATTTTATCTATTTCGTCACTAATGACCTATTACAAGATAATCTCTCTTTCTAATTATTAGAAAAATATTCATCTCGACCTCAAATGTACCGGCCTCATGTATTTTAATTAGCTAGGCTCTCCAAAAGATTACGACAATCAGTGGGCATTGGAGGAGCATCATCAATTGTTGAGTATTCTTCAAGATAGATCCCTGCAGACTTATTATTATTGGGAGAATTGAAGAGCCTTATTTTAGCTTTTTGTTGCTCCGTCAATTTGATCCCAGAGCTACGTTCGATTTTATCACGAAAACTAAAAGTCTTATCTCCCACACTAAGGAATTGATCTTTGAATCCAGAAGAATTAATTAACACATAACCGTGTTTAGAAAATGCTGATCGACTCGGAACTTTTAAGCTCATGCCTGAATCTGGATCTTGAACGGTGAATAAGGCCTGCTTACTATCTAACTCATTAGAGCTATCTCGATAAAAACCACTTCTCGAATGAACATTCTTCAGCCATAAGCTCATTTCACGATGGTTATAGAAGTTGTGTCCCACGGGTTCTGAAGAAATGACCTGCCAATCTCCAAACTTCGTCGACTGATTAGTCCTAAAATGACCATTTGCTTTAAAAGCAATGTACGCCTCCCGAACCTGCCCATCTAATAAATACTCAGCGGAACTATTAACGAATTCAATCTCAAAATCAAGAGGTAGATCGGCAGGAAGATTTTTATCGAGTAGTCCATAAGTATATCCATAAAAAGTAGGTTGACGAGAGGCTATTTCCCAGGCCCAACCATCCTCAACTTCAGTTCTATTCTTCTCCAAAATGGTATAGGTCGTATCTCCTCTACCTACAATTTTAAATTGATCACCAGGTTGGAATTCAATAGGTTTTGCGTTTGCCGGAATCGATCTCGGATCAATGTCTTCTAAAACTTTATTTCTTACAACACTATAGTTGATGAAGCTTCGAACTCTGTTAGCTGCAGGAGTATATAGGACTGGGAACTTTCGATTAGGTCCCGAAATAGAATAATTATAATCTGAGATTCTATAGTCTCTTGAGATAAAATATCGACTTCCTTTTCTTGGAATGACAAAAAGAAGATGCTTATCTCCTGTCATCTCATCCATTTTACCATTTGAATAGTTCCAGTCGTGTTTTAGTAAGCTTCCCTCCGAAAAAATGGTGTCATGAACGGTTCCCCAATATGTTCTCTTAGGTAACATAAATGTAAATCTATCAATGTGAAGGATTTCTGCTCTATTATGTGATGACCCATCGGCCTTACTCCAGTTACTTAAGAGTTGAAATGGTGTGGATGGATCCATAATCTGAGCGACATACTCGTTATAATGACTTCCTCTTTGAATCTTTTCAGGAAAACCAGTTTTGTCTGATGTAAATCGAACCTTAGTCTTAAAAGTTGCTTTCTGAAGTGGATCATCAAAACTCAGATCCAAGTTTTCTGCAACTAAGAACGCCGAAGCACCTCCAGGTGTCTTATACTCTAAATATCCACCCCCTGAGTGCTCAGTATCTTTTAGAAAAAGATAAAAATAGTTACTTACGTCTCGAATGACTCCGTCACCTAGGTAACTACCACGACCATAAAGTGTCCCAATTCCCATTGTAAAGAATCTTTCAAATGTTACTTTGCTTCCAATCTCTCGTTGTTCAACCAAGCCTTTATTGTTAATAACTGCGATGATTCGATTTTGTCCGTCAGTATAAGGGTCATTTGTAAAAAAAGAGGATCTTGCAACCTCAGTTTCAACGACTCGCCTATGTGGGGGAAGTATATCAATATTATGAATAACAAAATTCTTGTTCCATTTGTTAAGATTAAACAGTGTTCCTGCCTGTTGATAACAAATTTGTCCTGATGCCCACTTAAAATAATCTTCCCGGCCAATTTTCAATCTTGCCTTCTGATTAGACGCTGTCCACAACTTAATATTTTTGTCAGGAACGACATATTTGCCAAAGTGAGGAATGACGTACGTGGTGGTCAAGAAACCATTCTTAACGTAAGGCCTAAATCTTATTTCTTCCTCATTGTTCATTGGTGATAAGAAGGATTTCATCATCTCAGCGTAGGCATTCGAGTTATCAAAAAAGATGTAGCCTTTTTGATTATAAAGTATTTGAGGTGAAGTGGATGCACCCCCATTAAACTCAAAATTCACTTCAAT
>CAMAYW010000269.1 GCA_945862475.1 Bacteriovorax stolpii | reverse complement strand
TTTTTGAAGTAAGAAGTTTCTATAGCTACAAGGGGCAAATATTTAAGGAGCAAACTGTCTCCTTACCTAAAGCCTTCCTATTCACCCCCGAAAAAATTAAACATGTTCTGGAGACTTGTGTTCAAAGAGAGGGAGCTTTAGGAGAAATCATCCTTCAGAATAAGAAAATTAAACTTTGTGAGTATTATAACGAAGATTCTCAACTGACTGATATGGTGGGAGAGGTTCCATTCGGACAAATTAGATTTCAAATTTATCTTGAGGGTGAAACCTTTTTAGATTTTCATCTCAAAGAATTTAGATCGATCAAAATTGATTAACTTGCCTAGTTTCCGTTTAATCTCTCATTAATAATTGATTCAAAGAGCCCCTCTAAACCGACTGGCCCAGAATGCCCTCCCCAGTCAAAAAGAAAAGTGTTTTTTTCCAAATGAGGAAAAGATTGTAGCATTAATTCCCAATCACTTTTAACATTTAAAAAATCATCCTTTGAAGAAATAAAAAAAAATTTTGAATGAAGAAATGGATTATTTTTTAGTTGATATAAAAGAGAAAGCCTCTCATCTTTCTTTAAAATTAATTGGTCCGTTTCTGGCATAATGACTGATGTAAATTCAGAAAAATTAGATGGTATAGAGTGATCTCTTTTTAAAATCTCTTGAGCATTTTTTTTTATTGCCCTAACAAAAACTTCACCAATAATAAGTGAGCCAAGACAAGACTTGTTTTCATAACTTAAATCAGGAAGTTGATTAAATTTAGTTTCCCAAACAATTGATGGCCATTTCCACCAGAAGGAGCAACGATCCAGATTGGAAAGGCTTTTAGATATTAATTGGTCAAATCTTTTTATGGCGAGATCGAGATTAAGGGGAGGCCACATGAGTGTTATTGAAGAGATCTCATGACTTTTGAATGAATTTTCTGTCGCAGCAGTCATGACCTGAAAAGAACCAAGACTCTCGCCTATAACATGAATCTTAGCAATATTTTCTCGTCCAACAGACTCAATAATTTTTTCAAAAATATTTTGTTGGTTACTCCCCTCCTGCAGAATTGGATCAAGATTATTTTTCTGTATGGCCTTTTGATATTGAGCAGAAGTGATATTTGGTATTACGGCCAAATGGAGATTCTTTTTTTCAATCACATCTATAATAACGGGTGTAACCTCCCCATCGGCCAAACCAAACACGCCTGGGTAGAAAAGTACAAGATCTTTTTTTTTATTTGAGAAACTTAAGTAAACGGGAATGTCAGTTTTAAAATTTCGAGGTTTTAAATCAACGACTCTACCTTTGTGGTGAGACCAATAGATGGCCCTTCTTAAACCTCCCCAGAAAGTTGCGAATTCGGCACCTGACACTTTATTTGCATAGAGACTATTAGTTTTACTCCACTTTTGAGTGAATGCTGGTGACCAGGCATGAATATTGAAAGCAAAAAGTAAGATGAATAAAAGATTCATAAATTTATTATGACACGTCAAAAATAAAATTTCACTTCAAAAGGAGAAAAGATGAAAACCTATCAAAATAAAGTTGTTCTAGTGACGGGGGCCGGCTCCGGAATTGGTAAAGCTTCAGCGTTAGCTTTTGGGCGAGAGGGAGCTAGTGTGATTGTAAGCGACATAAATGAAGATGCAGGTATGAAAACAGTTGTTGCCATTAAAAATTGTTTTGGTGAAGCGACATTTATAAAATGTGATGTTTCTAAAGATTTAGAAGTTAAAAATCTTATTGAATCATCCATAAAAAAATATGGAAAAATTGACTGCGCATTTAACAATGCAGGGATTGAAGAACATTCGACTTCAACGCTGGAGTGTACTGAGGAAACTTGGACTAAAATTTTGGATACTAACTTAAAAAGTGTTTGGCTCTGTTTAAAATATGAAATTTTATCTATGTTAAAAACAGGCGGAGGCAGTATTGTCAACTGCTCGTCAATTGCAGGACTTGTGGGGTTTCCAAATATACCAGCCTATGTCGCAAGTAAACACGGAGTCATTGGACTCACAGAGGCTACTTCTCTTGAGTTTGCCAAAAAAAATATACGTGTCAACTCAGTGTGTCCAGGTCCAATCCATACACCCATGCTTGAGAGGCTTTCCAAAGAACAAGAAAAAGAGCTCGCCGAAAAAGATCCCATGGGAAGAATTGGGACTCCGGAAGAGATTGCAGAGACTGTCCTTTGGCTTTGCTCAGATAAAGCTTCCTACATCACAGGACAATCAATGGCGATTGATGGTGGTTGGGTTGTCCAGTAGTCCTCTTACCTCACTGTCACTAACCTGGGGAAAGGATTTAAAAAACTGTCCCACACTTGAAAGATGCTGAGTGATATAGAGACAAATGAATTCATCAACCAAATTTTGAATGTCTCGGGCAACATCCGAACTGGCCACAGGAACAGCAACAATAATTTTATGAGCACCTTTTAGCTTTATTTCGTTTATCGCACATTTTAAGGTAAATCCTGTGGCAATACCATCATCTATAATGATCACATTCTTACCCTTCATTTCTATATCCTGGAGGTGGTAAAGATCTTTACGATTTTTTAGAATCTGCATCTGATGAATTTTTGCTGCTTGAATATAGGTATCACTAACCCCAAACTCCTGAGCATACGAAGATAGACTTAAGTGGCCAGATAATCCAATACAACCTATCGCAAATTCTTCATTTGTGGGATGTGGGATTTTATGAACTAAGACGGTAGTGAGAGTCCCCTTCAGATCATCTGAAATAAGTTTTGCCATCGGCATTGCACCCCTTGGGATACCGGCAATAATCATGTTTTGATTTCGGTATTTTTCTAATTTTAGAAGAAGTAGTTTCGCTGCCTCCATTCGATCTTTAAAAATCATGATCCCTCCGTGAAAGATTAAACTTGCAGGTACAATGCCAAAACATGAGAAAACTGACCTCTTTGGCACGTTAATTGCTCCAAAATGATCGAAGTCATTCAATTCAATCTTGGGGTATTATGAAGCGTCTATTTTTTGGACAGTTGCTCTTGATCTGGTCATTTGTTGCCATTGCAAATGATATAAGAGTCCCTATCAAAGAGGTTATGGCGACTTTCTCAGGTGAAACCTGCATTGAGGACTCAAACAAAATCACCTCCCTCTTTTCTCAATTAAAAGTGGATGATTTTAAATCAGAGCTTATTGTGCATAACCATGCTTCCATCCTTAGGGAATTGTGGGATTTTAAAATTCATCTTCATGAAAAAATGAGGGAATTTTTCGCTCGCGGAGAGTTGACAACAGAATGTGGAAGAGCAATGAGAAGCTCATTTAAATATATCCGTGAAATTGAAGACGTCATAGAGGAAGACTACTCTAGAAAAAATAAAGATGTTGTCTTTCCAAACTCTGCTTTCATCATTCCAAATCAGCATGTGAGACTCTCCCCTAAATTTCAAAACTTTAATATGCTAAAGGATCTTCAAAGTGGGGACCTGATTTTATCCAGGGGGAATGCCTACACTTCAGCGGCCATTGCAAACTTGGGCGAGTTTGACACACAATTTTCTCATCTAAGTATTGTCTATAAAGATGAACAGGGAAAATATTGGACCGTTGAGTCCCATATCGAAGTGGGATCTTTTGTAAGAGAAATTGAGGATCATATAAAGGATAGTAATTTTCGTACGATGGTTTTTCGTTTTGACGATCCACTTTTGGCGAAAACAGCTGCCACTTTTGCCTTTCAAAAGGTCAAAGAAGCTTCTGAAACAAAGGGCAACATCCCCTATGATTTTGGTTTTGATATGGATGAATCTAAAACGCTTTTTTGTTCAGAGCTCATCTCTTGGGCATTTGGAGAAGTAAGCAACCAAGAAGTTCTTATCCCTATGGTCAGAAACCGAATTCAACTGAGAAAGTCTTCTTTTGTAAAAGACATTGGTATTACAGCTCAAGAATCATTCGTTCCAGCTGACCTTGAGATTGATCCACGCTTTAAAATTATCGCAGAATGGAGAGATGCTAACCGCATTAATGATTC
>CAMAYW010000268.1 GCA_945862475.1 Bacteriovorax stolpii | reverse complement strand
GATGTGATGGTTTGTCCCTCAGGACAAAAAGACTTAGAGACTTTTTTTCTGAGTGTAAAAAATCCCACAAAGCCTTGAACAGATGGAGTTCTCACCCTAATCCATTCTTTCGTATGAACAACAGCTGTGGCGCCTTGAACATAGGCTTTCTCTAGTTTGATGCAAATTTCTCCAAAGGCCGGGGAACAATCGCCAGGGTTTATCCCTAATGAAGAAATAAATGTTACTTCGTTTTGACCAAGGACAGGATTTGTTAATCCCTCTAGATTTGAGCAAATATCAGAAAATAAACCTGTAGAAGATGTTTCCACATTAGAAAACAAAAAATCTAATCCATCGCCTTTTTTAAAAACGTAACTTGAACCTATTTTTTGAATAGTAACAGGGACATCTCCCGAAGACACTGACTTCCCCTGACAGTCCGTTTGATTGGCAGTGAATATATGCCTTGTGTTCACTGCAGACTCGAGAACTAATTCTTTTTGCGATAAAGAGTTACAAACAGAGACAAGATTATCTTTCTCCACTCCAGAGATGATGACTGGAGCTGATATGGCCTTAACTTCTCCAACAGAGGAATCAACAAATTGCCCGGCCTTATAGTCTCCGCATGACGAGAGAATAGCTAGCATAGAAATTACAATAATTTTCATCTTATCTTCCCACCATTTTATTTTTAATATAAAGACTTCGCATCTTACTTGCCTCACTGACATAATTCTCAAACCAGTAAGTTCTCGTGATGCCAATGAACATTTTATCTTCAGATGTAACCATCTTAAGCTGAGGAATTTCTAACATTTTAATGAGATAAAAATTTGCAAAGACCGGAATTTTAAGAACTGACTCCATGGCCTTGGGATTTTCATGGAATGAATTTTTATAGGCATAATGAGTAATTAAATTATCAAACTTAAAGAAATTATCAGAAATACCTTCTTCACAGAGAGTGTCTATCTCGGTTCGAATGAGATGATGATAATCTGACAAAGAAAACTCTCCGCTGAATGCAAGCTCCGGAAAAAACTTTTTTCCATCCTCATCCACATGCATCGAAGAGAACAACATCATTTTAGGAATAACCCTAGAATCCATTTCTATTTTGTCGTGATGAAATTGAGGACACAGATTGATATCGGAACTATTTCCTAAAATTTGCCCAATTGTTTGAAACTGATGATAAAGAACACTGAAATAAATTCGTCGGGGAGACTTTCCAGATTTTTCATCACTTTCAACCGATGCGGGAGATCTCGAAAATGATTTTTGTGCCTTATGAACTAAGTCATGGGCATAGGGAAACTGAACCATCTTATTGGCCCCATCAATGTGGGCACAGCTCGTCATCAATAGCAAAGAACCTAAAATAACTTTTTTCATTCTTTAACCTTCTTAAAATCTTTTCGACATATTTGAAGGCAAACTTGATTAACCGTCTTTTCTTGTCCATCATGGAGACATGAAATACTGGCTAATGAAATCTGAACCCGACGTCTTCTCTTTTAATGATCTAAAGAAAAGGCCAAAAAAAACTGAGCCATGGAATGGTGTGCGAAACTATCAGGCACGGAACTTCATGCGGGACGAGATGAAAATTGATGATTTGGTCCTGTTTTATCACTCCTCTTGTGAAATTCCAGGAGTGGCGGGAATTGCTAGAGTTAGTTCAGAAACATACCCAGACTCAACACAATTTGACCAAAAGTCCGAGTATTTTGATCCAAAGGCAACAGTTGAAAATCCACGTTGGTTTCTTATTGATGTGACATTTAAAGCGGATATGAAAAGCTTTGTGTCTTTAGAAGAAATTAAAAAACACAAAATTTTATCAGGAATGAAGCTTCTTCAAAAAGGTAACCGGCTTTCTATACTGCCGGTTACCCGCGAAGAGTTTGAATTTATTGTTCAGCTTGGAAATTAATCGAGAGTTATAAAGTTACCATTTGGTTGAATGAGGTCTTTCTCCACTCTTACAGAAATTGTTCTTGGGGAACGATTTTTTTCAGAGATTTTAAACGTGTAATCACCTTCAGGCATAACCTTATAGAACTCTGAACCTTTGAATGCAAAACTTCCCATCTTTTTAGACACGGGGGCATTTTGAGTGATTTCAACGATCCCAGAAGTATTCGGTCTTAACGTTTTAAAACCAGCTCCTCTATGAACTTCTTTCATAAAGTAGACCATAGAGTCTCTGTTATTTTTGTAAAAATTTGGAATCTCTGAGTAATCTGGCCACTTCTGGTGAGAAAGCTCTACGGTAATTTGTAGATCATTATGCCAAACATAACTCCAATCCTGCATACCACCCTTAACAACATACCACGCGGCCCCATTTGTAATACCACCCGGGAACTCAGTTGAAGATTTCATCTCTGGATTAAGCTCAGAGTAACCAAGAGATAATTCTTTTACAAAACTATCCAATGGATGAACATCATATTTAGAGTCCCAAGGATAATTGGCAACAATCGTTCCACCATGGAAGTTCGCTGACAGAGAGAACTGACGAGTAGCCTGAAATTTCATGATATTTTGAACTTCAATTTGTCTTCCAGCCGTTGTTGATTCTGTATCTCGAGTCATGTCAGGGAAATTTCTATTGAGATCAGTATAATTAGCATTCCCTCTCTGCTTCATATCACTTCCATCTGGGTTCATTGAAGGCATGATGTAGATTTCAGTGTTGTCGACGAGCTCTGTGATTTCCTGATCAGAACCATACTTTTGACCAATCTCTTCTATTAACTTAACAGTCAGCTCTCGCCCAGTGATCTCATCACCGTGCATAGAGGAAATATACTTGAATTCTGGCTCTATTTCTTCAGCTTGAACATTGTCAGAAATTTTCATGACAAGAAGATCTTTCCCCTTAACAGATTTCCCAATGTTGATAAGCTTCATAATTTTTGGATATTTTGCAGCTGCCGCTATCATCTTTTCGGCAATTTGAGCTGAGCTAGGGTACCCTGATAATGAATGTTTTCGAATCGCCTTCATGTCAAAGAAGACAATATTTTTACTATCTAGATATTTAGCAACTCCATGAGGCCCATAAACTTCAAACCCCTCACTTGTCACGTGATCAATCTCAATTGTTCCAGCATCAATTAATTCTTTAACCACTTCTGGTCTTTGACTTGGAAGATAAAGCTCTTCTTGAATTTTAACTGAGGCGAAGGACGAGATACTCAATCCAATGAGAACGAGAGAGACTAATGGTTTCATCTTGAAATCCTTTGTTTTAATCCCATTATGCTACTCCTTTGGAACATTGAAAGGCAAAGAGAGGCTAAAAGGTGTCAGATAAATTTAGATTATTTTAAATTAATGGAAGAGATAGAGTCTATTTCTAGATGAATAGATCGCCAAAAAATCTTCGCTTACAATCATATCAGAAAAAACCGCCGAGTAATCATAACCCATCGCAAATTCAGCGATGACATTCATCGTTAAGGGATCAATTGAACGTATTTTCCCATCAAAAGTTGCTGCGACGATGTTCTCTTTCCACCAAGCGACAGCACTGACAGCTTTATCAGAAATTTTAACTTTCTTTAGGATATCTCCATTTTGATTTATGAGAAGAACCTCTCCCTCATTTGTTCCCAAAAGAAGCTGCTCTCCTTTAAGGGCGGGATGAGCGAGAATACTAAATCCAAAACTTCTTGCAACAGCTCCATTATCCGGATTAATTGCTTTTAACTCTCCTGATGGTGAGCCCGTGATTACCACTCCCCCAGATAAAAGAGGATTCAAATCAACGTCAATAAATTTAGATTGATCCACAATCTTCGTTTCCCAAATAATAGTCCCTTCATTAAAGGAAAGAGCTCCCACAAAACCATCCGCAAAACCTAAAATAATTTTATTACCCAAAACAAGAGGCTTTGTAGTTCTCTGAAGGGTCGTCGTTACAGGAACTGCTCTTTTATAGACCCACAAAATTTTTCCCGTTTCCGCATCTAATTGAACAACCTGATGACCTCTGAGATAAACGATGAGTCTTCCAGAGTGAAAGAAAGGAGCACTCTCAATCGGTGCACCTAAATCAAT
>CAMAYW010000267.1 GCA_945862475.1 Bacteriovorax stolpii | reverse complement strand
TAAAAGTAAAATGTCGGCCGTCTTTCATGGCGGATGGATCATCGCTTGTGTACTTTTGATTCCAGGCCTCTTAAATCTTATTCCTCTCGCTACACTCGCCTGCGTTTTACTTTTAACGGGTTATAAATTAACGAAGCCCTCATTCTTTTTTGATATGAAAAAAAGAGGCTGGGATCAATTGATTGTTTTCTCTTTAACCATTTCCGGTATTTTGGCCACAGATTTATTGAAGGGGATCTTTATTGGACTTTTTCTCGCTATCCTTCTTGAAGTGCGCGCACTTTCTTTAAATCCCATTGAGGTAAAAGAAGAGGGGAATAAAACATTCGTGAAGTTTATAAAGAATGTTTCCTTCTTTCATAAAGTTAGAGTCGGAGAAACTCTAGGTCAAATTCCTATGGAAAAAGAGATACGAGTTTCTTGGGAGAGTCACGTGAAAGTTCATATTGATGTTCAAGAGCTCTTGGCGGAATTTCGTGCGAATCGAAAACAGCAAGGTGGAGAAGTTTTTATAAATTAATGGAACCTCTTTGCACGATCAATACTCCCTTTAAAGAAAAATTTGGAACCCCCAGACAATCCCTTCTTATAAGAGAAGCTTGGGGCCAGATGGTGTTTCCCAAAAATAATTTTTATGCCGAGGCCTTTCGAGGTCTCGAAGAGTCGAGTCACCTTTGGCTTATCTTTGAGTTTCATAAAATTTCGCCTACTCAAATGAATGGACTGGTCAGACCTCCAAGGTTTTTAAACGAACTAAAAATGGGAGTCCTTGCCACGAGATCACCTCATAGGCCTAACCGTTTAGGTCTTTCTGTCGTGGAATTTGATCGATTGGAAATTCTAAAAGATGACATTCATTTGTGGGTGAAAGGAGTTGATCTTGTTGATGGGACTCCGATTTTTGATATTAAACCCTATGTTCCTTATGTCGATCATGTTTCTGCTCGTTCTCCCTTTCATGAAGCTCCTCAATTTTTAAAAGTGATTTGGAAATGTGAAAAAGTTTCTGAGAGTGAGCTGATTGAAAAAGTCATCGCCTTGGACCCAAGACCTGCTCAAGATAAAAATTCCGAAGAAGAATACGGAGTGAGTGTCGCTGGATTTAATGTTCGCTTTCGCTATTTATTGGACCACTTTGAAATCATAAGTGCCATTCGGATTGAATAAAATTTCACTCTTTCCTGAAAAACCATCAATATCATTTCCGAAAATGACGAAGTCTTTGGGTGGGGTTGTGATTTCTTGGTTAGGTTTGTGGCCAATTTCTTGCGCCAAATAGAGAGCAATGTTGTAATGAGGAATGTATTTAGGAAGAGATTTTGTCGCTTGAGGTAGTTCCTTATTAAAGCTCTTTATCATCACAGGAATTTCAAAAGCTGGACGAATAAGTTGTCCGTGGCCCCATTTTCCGTCTTGTCCCATCGCCTCACCATGGTCAGAGGCATAGACCACTAGAATTTTTTTCGAAGATTTTTTTAAAATGGTAGAAAGCTGTTTAAAAAATAAATCAAACTCAACAATCGAGTTATCGTAGTGATTCACTTTATCTGTATGAGGGAAGCGGCGATTATGAACTTGAGATCTCATCTCCCAAGGGCCATGGGAGCCACGTTGATGGAGAATGATGAAATTTTTTGAATCTTCTAAAACAACTTTTTCTAAATGCGGAAGAAGATCCTTATCATCTGCTGCTTGGTGATCAAGAGTTTGAGGAGAAAGGTCTTCAAGAGATCGATAATCATCTAAAGACGAAGAACAAAGATACGGAGAAATATAGCGAAGCTGCTGAGAGCTTTGAATCGATAAAAAGTGAGTTTTAAAATTATTTTCCTTCGCTAGTTTAAAGAGACAATGCTGACCTTTTGCTGCTTTTAATCCACCGGCCTCACCAAATCCTAAATTGAGAAAAAAGGCGACGGCAATATCAGTGGAAACTCCACTTGAAAGTCCAATGGTATGAAAAAAATGGGGATCTTTTTTTTCCTGAGCGAGAAAGGGAGTCGTTGGTTTTTCATAACCAAAAAGAGACATGTGATGAGGAGTGAGACTTTCGCCCAGAATGAAGATCACTTTATCCCAAGAAGACTCTTCAGATTTTGTCAGAACAAGGCTTGTAGAGGAATTCAGAGCATTGTCTATTTTTGATGAAGTGAGTTTATGAGGAAGAATGCGTCCCGAGAAATAGGAGAAGGCGAGATACACATTCATCCCAGCGAGTTCTCTCGTCGAGGGTTGTCGTCCCCAAGTGTTTCCTGTGATAAAAGTTCTCATGGGATTATAAACAAGATAGATACAAAAAAGAATGCCGATAACTTTTGATTCAAAAGACGTCTTGAATTTTTTTAATGCCAAATATCCCAAGGTCGCAGGAATTGCGGTAAAGAGCAAAGGCATAAATACGTGCTGATATTCAACGAGAAGGACCCCTTGGATTTCATGAAACTGAGAGAAAAGAAGATAGATCTCCCCTGGAAGAATTTGAGTACCAAAATAGGACAAGTGCGCCATTTGGAAAAAATTTAAAAGGAGCACGAAGGAAAGGAAGAAATAGCGAAGAAAAAAAGATTTAATAAAAGTCGCGGCGAAAAAAAAGGCAAAAATGCCAAAATATTTCCCAACAGGAAGCCAAACAATGGGAATTCCTTTTAGGAGATAGAAAAAGTACTGCTGACCGAGCGTCATCACCAAAAAGATGAGAGTAAGAGTCAGGTGAGTTTTGAGTTTTTTCACCATGCTTCATGATGGCATATTCTCTTGGGTATTGCTATGATTCTCTATACATTGGAGCTTCTATGATTAAGGGTTATGTTCACCAAGTTGTCGGAAAAACACCACTCATAAAAATTAAATCCCTGTCTGAGATGACGGGTTGTGAAATTTTTGGGAAAGCGGAATTTTTAAATCCTGGTGGCAGTGTAAAAGATCGTGCGGCCCTAGGGATTATTGAAGAGGCGGAGCGAAGTGGAAAACTAAAACCAGGCTTTTCGATTGTAGAAGGAACTGCGGGGAATACAGGAATTGGACTTGCGACCATCGCCGCTCAAAAGGGCTACAAATGTATTATTGTGATGCCTAATAATCAGTCCCAAGAAAAATACGACACTCTTCGCGCTCTCGGGGTGGAATTAGTTACTGTCGCACCTTGTCCCTTTGCAAACGAAAATCACTTTTATCATACGGCCAAAAGAATCGCTTCAGAGAGACCTAATGCCTTTTGGGCAAACCAATTTGAAAATACCGCGAATTATCGCGCTCACTATGAAACAACGGGGCCTGAGATCTTTTACCAGATGGATCGTAAGGTAAATGCCTTTGTTTCATCTGTTGGAACGGGGGGAACTCTGGGTGGAGTTTCGAAATTTTTAAAAGAATGCGATAAAGGAATTCATATAAGACTCGCGGATCCTATGGGGTCAGGGCTTTATAATTACGTTAAGCTTGGTGAGATCACGTCTAGTGGAAGCTCCATCACGGAGGGAATTGGGATCATGAGACTCACGGCCAATTTTAAAGAAGCGGTGGATGATGCCGTTCAGGTGAGTGACCAAAATATGATCTCTATGCTTTATCATTTAGCAGAACATGATGGCCTTCTTATCGGTACGTCTGCGGCGTTAAATGTCTATGCGGCCTATCAGTATGCCTTAGAGAATAAGGGATCTGGAAAAAGGATTGCCACCATCCTTTGTGATTCCGCCCTTCGCTACCAAAGTAAAGTCTTTAACCCCGAATTCCTCAAAGAAAAAGGCCTCACTGTCCAAAAGGTAGCGCATACCTTTTCGACATGATAGGATTTTTAGCGATGAAAAAAGTGCTATTAACTGGGGCCGCAGGTTTTATTGGGGCGAAGACAGCTGAAAAACTTCTTGAAAGGGGAGTTGAAGTTGTTGGGATAGATAATCTTAATGATTACTATGACGTGAAACTTAAAGAGTATCGTCTCTCACAAATTAAAAATTCCAAATTCCATTTTCAAAAAATTGATATTGAAGACAAATCAAAGCTTGAAGAACTTTTTAAGCACCATGAGTTCGATGTGGTGTTTAACCTCGCGGCGAGGGCCGGTGTTCGGTACTCGATGGAAAA
>CAMAYW010000266.1 GCA_945862475.1 Bacteriovorax stolpii | reverse complement strand
CATCGCCTTGATCTCTTGTTCTAATAACAATATTTGAGGCAAAGTGGAGAGAGTTATAACCTCTTTATTCACAGGCTTAATGTCATCAACAGGAAGAGAATCCTTGGATAATTCGATTTGTTGACCCTTATCATCTTTAAGATAAATTTCTAATTGCGTTTTAGATTCAATCCACTCAATCTCAGCCTTTAAAAGTTCATCTCTCCTTTTATCAACTGATCTTTGGTTATCTGTGACTTTAAGTTTTTCAATATCTCCAGCCTTGAATTTTCGCTCAAGCATTTCCTGTCTTTGTTCTGCGATTTCAAGAATTTCTTTTCTAATTTTAATCTTTTGATTGTTCAATAAAAACTTATAGTAAAGTGTAAGTGCTTTATGAACGTATACGTTCAACTTGATCTCAAGCTCTGCTTTTTGTGCGATTGATTTAAACTTTGAAATTTCTAAATCGGTTCTAAATTCATCTGTTTTAAAGTCCCGCAAAAGCGGCATACTCAAGCCCGCAAACAATTCTCCGGCACCTGATGTGAAGTACTTCCCATCATAGAAAGGGAAATTTCCTCTCCCTTGCCTATGACCAGCAATAAGGCCTAGACCGCCAAATGGTGTTTGCCTTTCAATACTCGTTTCAAAGTATTGATTATCATATTTGTCTTCAATTCTGTTTCGAGATTTAAAAGTTAATTTGTGATCAAAAGATCCTTCACTGGTTTTAATATCCTCATTTGCGGCTTGATACTTCAATTCAGCTTCCTCTATGAGAGGAAAAAAATTTACAACAGAATTAATCACATCTTTTTCAGAGATTGCATATGAATTGTAGTTTAATAAGAGAAGAATGATTAAATGTATCATTTCAAATCTTCACTTTCAGATTCGTTCTTTGGTTTTTCTTTTAAAAGTATATTAAGTTCATCTTGAATTGGCTCTAGAACCGGCGGAAAACCAGTTAGTTGTCTCCATACCTCTTTAATAATAAAAGATTTCGTCATGATTATATTTCCCTTGGCATGGGCACCAGGTCTCAGAAAGTTTTTAGAAGGCCATTCTCCAACTGGTTTCAGGAGAACTCTAAACTTTCCCTTAAAGGAGCTTGCTGGGTCCACTAAATGGACTTTGGCTTTAAATGTTCCTATCGCGACTGAGGGCCATCCGGGAATTTGAATAGAAGGCCATCCCTCGAATTGAATAACAGCGTCTTTACCAGCTGAGATGAGTGCAGCATCATTTCCATCAATCCATAACTCAACCGCATGAGTTGTTATTTCAGGAGTAAGAACAGCTATAGCTGCACCTGCTTTTATGATTTGACCTTTCTCTCCTGGTAAAATTCGTGAAATGACACCATCTCTTGGCGCCGAAACAATTTGTAGTTGTCTCGAAACTTGAGTTTCTGCTTTTGTTAAAGTTGCGAGTGATTTTGAATACTCCATCTCCATTTTAGAGGTTTCAATTTTAGCTTTCTCATACTCTTTTCTTGCCGTTAGTCCTTGCTCAAAAAGTTTTCTTTGACGATCTAAATTCATTTTGGAAGTATCAAACATGAGTTTTGCAGAAATCGTTGCAGATTTTCCAGCTTCTAGTTCTCTTTTATATCTCTGAATTAATTCAGGGTCATTATCTTGAAGATTGGCGATTGTCTGTCCTCTTTTTACAAAATCACCTTCACTCACAAGCCACTGTGATATAAAACCATTAACTGGCATGGTGATGGACTGAACGCGCTCATTGGGATCAATCGCAGAGACATATCCTTCACCAGATGTAAATGCAATCCAAGGTAAAAAAGGAATCACAATAAATAGACCAGCAATAAAGAGGATACCTATCCTATTTTTATATTCCAGAGGAAGTGTTGTTTCGTAAGTGGGATTCTTCATTTAATTTTCCCTTTAGACTTAACGAGTTTGTAAATACTCGTTTCATATTCATATAATGACTCTAAAGCGGAAGGTAGTTTATCAAGAGATATAGTAATACCAGAAAAAATAATTTCAGCCGAAACAAGTTGTCCAATTGAGAGTTGATTCATTTGGATAAGCCAAGAGCCACCGCCCAAGAGTAATAGCTGACCAACTACAAAAAGAACGAAGATTTTAATTGTATTCTTACTTATGAATTTGAACTTCTCATGTCTGTTTTCAAGATAATTTTCAATTTCTTTTGGCCCAATTGCAGCCCCTTCTTTTGCTAAACGGAAAAGTTCATATTTTTGATTAGATTCTTCAATCGAGGATTCGATAGCAGGCTTTGTTGATTCACGAATTTGATAAAGAGTGATCCAGGTAATCACTGCAAGAAAGATAAAAGCTGGATGGAAAGTGAACATAAATAAAAGACCAAACGAAGTTACGAGGAAAATCTCTATGAGAGAAGTGAAAGATTTTGAAAAAGATTTTGTTGCAAAAAAGATTTCTAAAAAGTGTGATCGATTTTTTTCATCAATTTCACCCTTCCATTTTGAAATTTCATTTAAAAAAAGCTCTCTTTGAAGGTTTTCATTCAAAACGATTTGGGAATACCTTAAGAGGAGAGAAATCGTGAGACCTGCACCAATAATTAAAATAAATCCAAATATGTTGATCCATAATCCAGACAGGGCAAGATTGTTGACTAGAAATTGAACGGATAATGGAACAATCAAAGTCGTGACACCATAGAGAACCGAATAAAGAATGTATTTCTTTGGCATCCGGTGCTCTTTAATCGTAGCAATGTAGGATTTTGTAATCAATTCATGCCTCTGTTTATCGAATAAAGGTTGGTAGTGGTTCAGATGGTCGTTCAAATTTTGTCTTGGCAAATAGATGAGAACAAAAAAGAACCATCGACATCCAAATAGTTAAAACCAAGAATGACTTCATATAAAGCTCCTTTAGAATATTTGTTTAATGATTTCTTGTCAAATTAACACAGCCTTAAGTATATTAAAAATGGATAAAAGATAACGTTTCATTCGATTAAATCGAAGGTTTTTATGGCTTGGATAAACCTACACCACTTAAAATATTTTCTAACGATCGCTGAAGAGGGATCCATCTCGGCTGCCTCAAAGAAGCTTCTCGTTGGCCAACCAGCTCTCAGTGCACAGTTGAAGCAATTTGAGGAAAATCTAAGTCTAAGGCTCTTTGAAAGAGTTGGTAAAAAAATGGTTATTACTCCAGAGGGAGAATATGTTTTAAAGTATGCAAAAGCGATTAAACAATTAGAAGATGAACTTATTTCTAACTTAGGTCATGCCAAAGAGAGTGGCATTAAGGAAATTATTTTAGGAGCACAAGAGTCAGTCCCAAAGACTATCATGGCCATGGCGATTTCTGCGGTTAGAACGATACCTTCTCTGAAAGTCAAGGTTCTCGAGGGGACTGGAGAGGAGCTTTTTGAGCTTTTGGTTGCTGGGAAAATTGATTTGTTTTTAGGGAATTTTAAACCTCTTGAGGAGAGAAAAGAGCTTATCTATTCTTTAGTTTCCAGAGAGAAGGTATCTGTTTGTGGTGCAAAAGAGTTTTTAAATTTGAAACGTAATTTTCCTGATTCTCTTCAAGGAGGAAAATTTGTATTACCCGGCTTCCAAAATCCTATTAGGCATGATTTTGAAAAATTCATGCTGGAGCAAGGTCTTCAGTTTGATGTTACGATTGAGGCACAAGACACTGCTCTTTTAAAAGAGCTTGCAGTCAGAGGTCATGGTCTTGTTATTTTAGGTGAGGAGAGTGCAAACTCTTGGATTAAATCAGGACGATTATTTAAGATTGGTACAATCCCAAAACTTTCCGAGGAGTACTGGCTGGGGATGGTTAAAAAGAAGATCGATACGGATCACCAGAAAAAGATTCTTAAAGCAATAGGAATATAAATGGAAATAACGCTTTCGAATCTTTTTCCTCACTTAATTTATGATTTTAAGAGCGAAAATGATCTTGTCCTTGCAATAGAGGAAATTTCATTTAATTTTACTAAAAATAGAAAAAATATTAATGATTATCTTAATGATCCAAGACTCGTTTCAGCTTATGCAGCTTTTTATCTCCTAACAAACATTCCTAAGCTTCAGGCCGTCTTTCATTGGTTACCAAAAGATTGGGTCCAACTAATTAAAAAATCTGATTTTAT
>CAMAYW010000265.1 GCA_945862475.1 Bacteriovorax stolpii | reverse complement strand
CAAGTGGATGGAGATCATGTACTTGCTATGGATGTAGAGGAATATGTGGATTCTTTTGTGATTTCACCAGGGATTGAGTCTGTTCTCCGAGCGAAGGCACTTCAAGAAGGATCTCGTTTTGAAGAGGAAAAAAAGACTTCTGAATGATCCTCGTTGATGATCCACTTTTGGGCATAAGTAGCTGATGATATGAGAAGGAAGGTGAGTAAAATGATTAAATTTTTCATGACCTTAGATTAACTGAAGTTTCATTGTAAAAGAAGACCCCTTATAGGTGTTGAAAATATTTCAAAGATAATTATCTATCCCGTATTAAAAATGGTAGGTTCCCCAAAATTTTTCTCTGGGATTATCATGCTTATCAGGGCCTATCTTTCATTCGCTCTTTTATTTTCTGCTTTTTCTACTTTTGCCACCGATAGGTACGAGGTTGTTTCTCAAGTGGATGGAGATCATATTCTCGCTATGGATGTAGAAGATTATATGGAGTCATTTGTCATCACCCCTACAATTGAGTCAATTCTAAGAGCAAAGGCACAAGAGGAAGGAACTTTTTATGAAGATGAAAAGAAAAAACTGATAGATCATTTATTTCTTCCAACGCTTGAAAAGATGACTTTGATAAGACTGCTTCAAAAAAATGCTATTGTTCTAAAAGAGAGACAATTTTTTTCCTTATCGAATGAGAAATTAGACTGGCTTGTTGATATGCAGGTTAAAAAAATAATCAGTCGTTATAAGAAGGATGGATTGTCTGAAAGTGAGGCGAAAGATGAGATTATTTCTCAGTATAAAAATTTGTCAAAAAATAATCAGGGCCTGACTGAATCGGAACTTTGGCAGAATTATACAAACAAAATAAAATATACATTACAAGAGCGCTATCGTGAGGCTGAAGCTTTTCGGTATTTATGTACACTTGGAAATTGTGATAAGGAGAGTCCCCTCGTTATTTTCAAAAAAAATGTTAACAGGTTCAAGCGTAATCACTTCGTTCAGATAAGTATCGGCGAAAATATGAACTTAAAAAATAAAGAGGCCTTTGAGCATATCTTAAGATCTCCGGTTGAGCTTGAAGCAAAAAATGGTGAGGAACTTTCAGAAAATACAAGGCCTCGTCGATTTTTATTCTTGGGCGAGATTGTAAGTAACAAAGTAGAGTTTAGGCATATTAATGATTGGGACTTAACTTCTGGACTAGCACCAATGCTTGTGGGGTACCCAAAAACGGATGACCAAGGTCGAACTTCGGGATTGGGCCTATTTTATGATGTGAGGGGTACGTCAGGATCACTGTCAATTGAGTTGGAGAATTTTTTATTCTCGAGAAAAATCTCAAGTCAGGATCGCTTAATCGGTCAAGAAATTGAAGAAGACTCTTCGCTTAGAGTTGTTTCAAGACAATTTTTAGATGAGTCTGGTAAAAAATGGATTTTACTTGGTGTTTCAGCAGGCCATAGGACTCAAACAGCTGGTGTCCATAGTTTTATTCAGTCTGCCTTTCACACTCTAAATCCTGCAACTTCTGGTAGGGAATACCTAGACAGGGATCAAACGACTCTTTCATTACAGGGAATCATTGGAATTGGTGGAAAGTACTCACTTGTCGATACCAAACACGTTGACCTTATTTTTAGTGGTGAAGCTTTTATTAACCCCACATTAGGACTTAATGAACGAAGTAGCTTCACGGTTCGCTCAAGTGTTGATCTCAACGTTTCTGGCGATTATGAGCAGTACCCAATTTTAAGTCTTGGGCTTTTTGGGGAATATTCTTTTCTTTTGAACGGGACAAAAGAAAGTGTTTTAGGTGGAAAAGTTTCTCTTGGTAAGGTTTTCAGAAATGTTTACTACCAGGCGAGTCTTTTTGTTGTGAAATGGGACAGAGATCTCGATAGGACCTATGAAGGGGGAGCTTCTTGGACCACTGGACTATCTGTATCGGCAACCTTCATTAACAGAAGGCCAAAAGTAACATACGTCTTCAACTAAGACTTTTTGAATTAACTATTTAGCTTTTGACAAACTTTTTCTGCTAAGTCTTTAGCCGCTTCTCCGCAAATGTGGATATTGTCATTTTCCGCAGCTCCACCACAACCAGGCCTACCCTGGATGAGGACTCGCCTGAGGAGCTCTTTGCCATCAAAAAAAGGCGAATCCTTCATTATCTCTAACCCATCAAGATGTTGGCACTTCTCTTGAATTGTCTGAAGAATATTTTTGCTGATTCGGGTTGTGTTGGCGAGATTTTTCCTAGATACATTTCTTTTGGATTTTACTTCCATCTCATAAGTTGGAGTTAGAAAATAACAATCCTCTTTTTTGATTTTTTTATCAGCTATAACTGACAATAACCCATTCATTTCTTTTTTTATATCATCGTCACTAGAAGCGATCATGTTATCACCAAAAAAGAAAAGAATCTTTTTCGGTTGGTACTCATCAATCATTTGATTCACTCTTTTTTGACAAAGAGGTAGTCCAGATTCTAGACCTAGATTTTGATGAGGATTATTTGAATCTCTTTTTATAATTTCAACATTTGGAAGATTTCCTCGCCCATACCAAGAGCTAGGATTACTTCCACCTTTACCAAAAATGATAAAATCACCTCTAAGACATTCTTGGAGGAAATTACCAAAATAGCTTTTTGCCCAGGTTGCTCCTGTTTGAGAATCTCCCAAGACTAAAAAATCTTTTGGACCTAGACAGGTACCATGTGCGAGACTTGAAAACATGAGGATCGCTATAAATTTTTTCATGAATTATAAAAGTTTTATCAATTTAATTTTAAAATTGGATTGAGCATCTCCAACAACAATTTCACTTTCATAGAAAGTTGGGGGGCCTGTTAAGACCTTGGGATTATTAGAAAAACCAAACATTTCCTTTGGGATACCAAGAATATTCTTATCAAGTTTGTTGTTCTTGTTTTCATCTAAAAAAACCGCTGCAGCATATTCTCCGTCTGGAAGATCAACCTTGATGTCCGTCATGCCATTAGAGTTTGCAGGAGTAATCTGCCTTATAATAGATTTCCCGTCTGGAAATTCCTTGGATTCGTTAAAAATGGCAATGAGAACATTTCCTTGTGCCATTTTCTTATGTTCGATTTTTAGACTAACGGATCTTGCGAAAAGAGAAGGGGAAATAAGTAGAAGGGGTAGTAAGAATTTTTTCATGAAAGAATAATAACTTACACATGAATTTTTACTACTCGGCTTAAAAAATTTATACGGTTTGACTAAAATGTGTCTTATTTTGATCACTCTTTATATGTAAATCAAGGCACATGGCCACGAGGGATAGTTTTATCTCCGCAGGATTACTTTGATTCTTTCTTGTCGTTATAGAGCACAAAGAAATTATCCGAATTTGAAAACTTGGACCAAGTAAAAAACGGGATGGATGTCTTATTATAAAATTCTCCATCAATTTGGGCGATAAGGGCCAGAATTGGGGGCAAACCAAAGTCTCTAAAACTTGAGGCCGACATTAAAATATCGCGTTGAAAGGCTTCTCCAGATGGTTTAGGAAAGTCTTTGTAATTAAAAAAATATCCTGAGCTGCAGGAGAAAAGTCCAAAAATTTGATATTTAATCTCACTATTCTGATTTTTTAATATCTCTTCCCTTTTATCATTAAGAACGGTCTGAAAAACTCGTCCACCATTTACATGTCCGAGATAGGTGAAGATGTCACTGTTCAAAAAGGAATCAGAAAAAAATTGATCAAATTTTTCTTTGCCCTTTGAGTCTGGGTGATTAGGGGCCATGGCAACATTAATCTCGAGGTCTTTTCTACTAAATTTAAGCTGACCTTTAATTTTGATATGAAAAGAATATTCCTCAATATCAGTTTGGATGTTTTTGATAAGAAGATGTTTATTCAAATTTCGATAAAAGAAAAGAAAGGAGAGGACTCTATGGTCAAATGTATTTTTATTGTTTTTTATTTCACTAAATGCTTTTTCATCAGGGAGATCATTAGAAAATGTTTCTAGAAGTTCCTTAAATTTTTCTTTTTGAATCGGAATGAAATTTAGATTTTCATTCGCTCCAAGAAGGACAGTGAACTTAATGGGGCGATCTTTAAAATCAAACTTTGAAAAGTTTAAATCAAC
>CAMAYW010000264.1 GCA_945862475.1 Bacteriovorax stolpii | reverse complement strand
AAATGGGTTATCCAGCTGCGTTTGGTGGAATGACGACGGCCATGCAACATCCAAAATTTTCAACTGTTCTAGGTCTTCTTCAAGAGGCGAATAATGTCTCTCATGCCAGAACACTTGATGAACAAAAAAATGAAGAAGTGGATATGTTTGATAAACTTGGAAAATCTATAAAAAATGTCTTTAAGGAAATATTTTAATATCGGAGGACCTGCTTATGTTCGATATCGCTGAAAATTCTACTGCTACAACTGGCGCCAAAATCAAAGTGATTGGTGTTGGTGGAGGCGGATGTAACGCTGTTAATACAATGATCCGTGCTGGTTTAACCGGCGTTGAATATATTGTTGCTAACACTGACTCTCAAGCTCTCGCTGCGAATCTCGCAGGAACAAAGATTCAGTTAGGTGGAAATGTAACAAAAGGTCTTGGTGCTGGAGCTAATCCTGAGGTTGGACGTAAAGCAGCTATTGAGGACTATGAAAGACTTTCTGAAATTTTAGAAGGTGCAGATATGGTTTTTGTTACCGCTGGAATGGGTGGCGGAACTGGTACAGGTGCTGCACCAGTAATTGCAAAACTAGCTCGTGAAATGGGAGCACTGACTGTTGGTGTGGTGACAAAGCCATTCATGTTTGAAGGGAAAAAGCGTTCTCGCCAAGCCGATGAAGGAATCAGATCTCTGGAAGAATCTGTTGATTCACTTATCTGTATTCCAAATCAGCGCCTTCTTCAACTCGCTGGCGAAAATCTTTCTCTTGTCGATACGTTTAAGGCGGCTGATGAGGTGTTACTCAATGCGGTTCAAGGTATTTCAGACCTTATTAATAATACTGGTCACATTAATGCAGACTTCGCAGACGTTTCAACAGTGATGACAAATAAGGGTCTATCACTCATGGGTACAGGAACGGCGACTGGTTCAGATCGTGCGATTAAAGCAGCTAAACAAGCTATTAGTTCACCACTTCTTGAAGATGTATCAATCGATGGAGCTACAGGTATTATCATTAACATTACTGGTAACTCTTCTCTTACTATGCATGAAACCAATCAAGCAGTGACTCTCATCATGGAAGCAGCTGATGAGGAAGCAGAAATTATTTTTGGAACAGTCATTGATGATTCAATGGGTGAAAATGTTAAAGTAACAGTTATTGCGACTGGACTACAAACGGCTCGTAAAGAAGCTTCTACTGGTGGTTATACAACGGCAAGACCAGTATATACAGCACCTATCCAAGAGCAAATAGAAGTAAAACCAGCTCCAAGAGTGGAACTTCCTAAAACGGAATTACCAAGAATGGAAATGAGAGAAGAGGCGCCAGTTCAGCCACAGATCAAGACAGATTATGCTGTAAAATCTGAAATAACTTTTGATCTTGATGATCAAAGAAATCTGGATAATCAAAGTAATAAACCGAAAATCAATTGGGCGGAAAAACTTCAAACGGCTGCTTCAAAGTATGAATCACAAAAAAACTTTGAAACATCAAATAGCAGACCTTCGACTCCCGTTGCTCCAAAGTCACCGGCCGTCATTGAAAGACAAGAGCTTTCTCATTTTGAAAATAATGACCAAGGTCAGGGTAATAATTCAAATCAAAATGCACAGAATAGAGAAAGCAGAATTAAGTCAATAGCTGAAAAACTAGGCTTTTTTAATTTTGATGAAGATGAGTTTGATACACCGTCATTTATGAAAAAAAATGATAGAGGACACGATTCTCAAATCTAAAAATTAGGCCCTCTTCGGAGGGCCTTTTTTATAGAAAGTTTTTTAATTTCTTTTTAAGTTCATCCACATTTTCTTTGATTCCAAATAAAACCAAATAAGTTTCGATAAAATCGTGATCTACATTAATTTTATAATGAGTTTCAATATAGGTAGGAATCTGTTCTTTTTCAAAAATGTTCTTCTTAATGTCGTAAAGTCGAACACCTTGTTCAGGATCAGTCGTGGATGTTTTGATCGTAAGAATTTCATCCCATTCATGCTTCATGATGAGTGGAAGATGTTCCTTGCAAAAATGCATCGTCTTAAAAGGTTTGATGCAAGCTTTGCAGTACATCCTATCACAAATGGAACACGTCACTTCACCCGGTTCATCTGAATGATTGGGACAAAAGAGCTCAGATCTTTTTGGCTTAAAGCTTTTAGCTTCTTTGAGCCTTTCAACAACGACTGGGTGATATTCTGGTTCGTTTTTAACTTCTGTCTTGGGCGTCTCAACGGGAGCTTGAGGCCTCTCTTTTAAAAGTTTATAGATTAGTACCGAGAGAAGACCAATCACAATGACGAGTAAAATAAGAGCAATCGCAATTAGGATAAGAGCGGTATTTTCCATGACTAGTATTGTAAAACAAACAATGGGTAATGCTAGTGTAAATGAATTTCCGTTACCGGTTTATATCCTAGAAAATTATTAAAGAATTGCCGCGTTGAGATCTTTAATTGATCCTTAAAATAAGTCTCATCACGAGAAATTAAATCCTTTCTAATTTGCTCAAGAAGTTTCTTTTTTAAATTATCGGATAGTTCATTCGCAAGAAGAGGGAGGCCTAAAAGAGAAACCTCTATCTGACCGGTGTTTTTTTGGAAGCTAACAAAAACGGCACCCTGAGTTGCCATCTTTCTTCTTTGGGAAATTTGAGTTTTCTCTATTTCAATAGATTTACCATGAATAAGTCTTGGCTCTTTCTTTTCATGATCTTGAATCTTAATAGTACCCTCACCCAACATAACTTCCTGGTAGTTATAAATGAGATAAGGGGAAATTTTTGGAAAAGACTCTTTAATAAAATCAAAATGTTTTTTTAAAAAATAGGACTCACCGTGAATTGGGAAATAGAAGCTAGGTGAAAAATTATTTAAGAGTAGTTTTAAATCTTCTTTTCCAGGGTGACCTGAAGCATGAATATGATAATCACTCGCGGTTAAAATAGTGACACCAAATTCAGTTAGTTTATTATAAATCCGATAAATTTTTTTCTCATTCCCTGGAATAACTTTCGAACTAAAAATGACGACATCTCCCACTCGAGGTTTGAAAGTTCCATCTTCTCCAAAACTAAATCTTCTGAGTGCAGAAAGGAAATCCCCCTGGCATCCAGAGAGAAAAATGAGCATCTTTCCTGTTTGACCTTTGACTTGTTCCGGTAGAAAAAATTCTTCAGGAGAAATATCAGCATGTCCCGTTTCTTGTGCCGACTCCATATAAGTTTTTAGTGACCGGCCCATGATGACGATTTTTCTTCCCGCATTCTTTGCCATTTTCGCAATGAGATTCATCCTGTGAACGTTGGAAGCGAAGAGAGTAATAAAAACTCTGTCTTCAGGCCGATTCATTAAAAGGCGCAGGTCCTCATGAAGTTCATCTTCTGACGTCGTTTTGGAATCATTCAAAATATTCGTGGAATCAATAAAATAAGCAGTTGCCTTACAAGGAGTTAGAATTTCTTTAATTCGATTAAAGTCGATTGGTTTTTCATGAGTCGAGGTTAAATCTACTTTAAAATCTGAAATATAAAGTGCTCCCCATTCAAGATTTTTAGTTCGAATGATGAGTCCATTTGTTTCAGGAATCGAATGATTCACATGGACGGGATATATATCCACATCATTAAATTTTAATTCAGACTTATCGTTAATAAGCTCATAATTTAATGTAAGACTGTGTTCTTCCAGCTTTCTTTGAATTAAATGGAGTGAAAATTTTGTTACATAGACCTTGATGGAGGGAAAAAGCTTCAAAAGGTGCCCCAGAGCGCCAATATGATCTTCATGTCCATGGGTAATAATAATCGATTTAACTCTTTCGGGATCTAGTATTGAAAAATCAGGAATAAGATAATTAATGTCAAAACATTCCTCATAGGGAAAAAGCATCCCACAATCGATAATGATATCTTCAGAATTGGTTCTAATGAGAGTCATATTAGAACCAATCTCTTGGACACCTCCAAGAGGTAGAATGCTAAAATATTTATTTTTCACACGTAAGACTTTTCAGAATTCTCATTTGGTTGTGTCTCTTTGGTCACAAGTTCTTTGATTCTAGCAGCTAGGATAAGGGCTGCGACATCTGTTTCTTCACCAACCGTGAAGTCAGCATATTGTTTTTGGGGATCAAGATATTTTTGATACATGGGTC
>CAMAYW010000263.1 GCA_945862475.1 Bacteriovorax stolpii | reverse complement strand
AGCTCTGAAATTCGATAATTATATGATGGCATCAAAATATGCTATGGAACGAAGGCTATTAGTTTTAAGAAAATTTGAAACATTTGTGGAGCCTTACTTTGGAACAAAGAGCGCTGATGAATGCCAATCCAATTTAGAGTCCTCAAAACTAGATGTTGATGAAAATAAATTAATCTCTGTTTTAACTATCTTAACATTTGGAAAAGATAGGCTCATAAAAGATTGTTTGTTGAGGAATAATACAGATTGGGTACGAATAGAACTTTTAGTTTGTGGGGATACATTTTATGATGTCAGAACTTACTCCCCCGTTTCCGGCCCAAGGCCAGAATACAAGCAAACGGTTTTTTGTAAAAAATGAAGTTTTTTTTAATCGTCCTTTTACTTCTTTCTCTTTTTAGTTGCACACTTCTAAAAGAAAAAACGATCATCCAAAAATTAGAAGATGATGGATATGGTATTGTTATTGGGTGCGAGATATTTAACCTTCAAGGTAAAATTCTCAGAAGTTTTCCTGGTGATCAATGTCTTTTTTTTGAAGATGGTTCGTTTTTAAGTTATGACCCCGCAAGACAAGAATTATCTAAATTCAAATCGAATCTTTCAAAAGAGTGGACCATCCATCGCCATATTCATCACACGATGACTAGAACGAAGGATAATAATATTTTACTTAAGTCTTCCTCTTTTCATCATTATAATGGGATCAAAAATGTAAGATTCGATGATTTGATTTTGATTAATCCTCATGGTGAGATTTTAGGGAATTTTTCTTTTTATGAAACGATCGTAAAGTTGAATCAGATCAAAAAACGAGGGCCGCAGAAAACAAATTGGGATCAAAATATCCAATTCAAAAACGAGGCTACGCACTTGGCTTCGGCCTATGAGCTTCAGTATCCTATTGAAAAAGATGGTAAAGTTTTTGCACCCAAAGGTAGCTTCCTAGTCAGTTTAAATTCTTTATTTTCTGGAGTTTATATTCTGAATTCAGATCTATCCAAACTTCTTGGTTTTATCTATGTATTAAGAAATAATACCTTTCACGATGTTCAGCAATATTCATCGACTGAGCTGATCTATTTTTTAAATAATGAGCATACGTATCCTGACAATCCTGAACAGGAAGCGAAAATAGTCATTCAAAATATTTATGAAAAAAGATTTAGTCATGAGTACACTTCAGGTTTTGATTCCACTTTTGGGGGTTCTGTTCAGTTTGTTTCAAAAGATTTAATATTTATCTCGGATTCAAAAAGTCGTTTTAGCAAAATGATAAAAAATAGAAAAAATAGTACCCTTGAGTCAGAAAGAGTTACTGTACATTCTTTAAAAAAGGGAAGAGTGATATTTTATTCACCAAAAAATGGCATCCTTTATGAGATTCATTTTGATAAACCTTTCAGTAGTGCGAAGCTGGTGAAAATCAAAGACTTCATGAGTAAGGTGATTTCGCTTTAGGCTGCCAGAAGCTCAATATAAATATCGGTTGAGTAGTCCCTCGATTGATTTTTCTTCACTTGATTTGAATTCGTTTCCGTCATTTTTAATAAATCCTCCCCAAGTTCACATGCTTGGTAACTAGAATTTATTGAAGTTGAGGCGGTCCACTGACAATCTGTAAAATTGCAATTGTAGAATACTGATTTCTTTATGTGAGAGAATTCAAAGCTGCAATTTTCGAATATGCAATTTTCAAAGACGACTCCTTTAAAATCGCAAGCATAGAAAGTGCAATCGGAGAAAACCACGTGCCGATAGGTGCTCGATTGGATGCATGAGCCGGCCAGGATTTGGGAGGTTATCACGACAAAAGCGAGTTCTTCATTTTTGATGAACTGATAGCTTCCGAAAGAATCGTATTGAGTCATTTCAATAGTTTGTGTGATCATGGCCCCTCCGATTGCGGCGCTTTACCTGAGTGCAATGATATGCAATTTTAAGCATTGCGTCAAGGTTAAAAATTGCATCAAGCAAATTTTTTGCAAACCGATAAGGATTTCAAGGGGGTGGATTATGATCCGCTTTAGTTCAGACTTTTTAGAAAATTTTTTGGCCGTCGTAAGAAAATACATGCAATTAAGGGGTGGTTTGACTCAAAAGGATTTATCGGAACAGATGAATGTGGGTATCTCCACCATGAGTCGTTTTCTCAATTTGAAAACCTCAAGTGTTGATGAGCAACTCGTTGCAAACATCATTGCAACTCTCGGCATTCCACTGCATGAAATTATTGATGGTGTAGAAGAAGAATCGACCGATACATTTAAGCGCCTCGTTCAGTTTTATAAAGATCAGAAACTTTCCGAACAGAAAGTAGAGGAGAACGAGGGAAGATCCCCTGATTCTAAAATGAAAACCAATGCAACAATTAATATTGGTGGTCGTAAACAACAGATGCCTTTTGGTGAAACAGGTGGTCCTTCTGGGGTTACGAAATCTGAGACGAGTCTTCGAGAAAAATTTGAAACTCTATCTCCAAGGCAAAGGGCCTATTTGAATGATTTTTTAAATTTAGATGTGAATGATAGGGACCTTATTGTTGATCTCGGAGACGCCATCTTAAGATATTTTCGTCAAAGGAATGTGCAGTTTTGATTAAGTTAATCTTTGCGCTATTAGTTTCGTCAAATCTCTATGCAGCTCCAAAGGAGCTCGAGGTTTGGTTTGTTTCTCATAGTAAAGTTTCAGCTGTTCAAAATCTTCTTGATAGTTCTCCTATATTATTTCAAAAACCAGTGGCCGAGCTACAGTGTGAGCAGATGGGGGAATATTGCTTTGATCCACAGTATGGTCTTTATAAAAAGGACGACGCTAATTTAGAAGTGATCGAGACTTCAAAAATACAAACCGATGGTCCTATTATTCCAACAGCGAAGTCTGTGGATAGAGAAGTTATTGACTGTGACAAGACGAATGCGTTTGATATGTTTTGTGGTAAATCAAAAAAAGATCCACCGTCTCAAGCTAAACTCGATCTTTGGATTGATACCAGTTCATCCATGAAAGAATTTGATTACTCAGATAAAGATGGAAGCTGTCATAGAAAATCTCTTGTTCATAAATTAGATAAAGCTTGTGGTTTTAATCAAAAAGTAAACGTCATGATGTTTGATACTTCCATTAAACAAGCAGGAGATATCGATCAATTATGTAACAATCAGGGGCTAAATGATTACAAGCGCCTCATGGATTGGATTGAAAGATCAGATGCTAGAAAATTAGTCGTCATCACAGATTTATATGAACTGCATAAAGAGTTTTCCGATTTTGTTGAAAAGAAAAATGGAAAAATCCGCGGAGATAAAGATGCTCTAACTGCTAAACAACTCTTAGATTTAGCAGATCAGCTTGTCAGAAGCTGCAAATAGAATCACAATCGAGTCATGAATTTAATCCCGCTTCTTAATTGGTCACAACGAGAATTCTCGCAACTACCATGGAGAAAAGATCGCTCCTTGTTTAAGACTCTTGTGTCAGAAATAATGCTTCAGCAGACGACAGTTGGGACGGTTAAAAATCATTTTGAAAGATTTATCGCTCAATTTGAATCTTTAGATTCCTTGGCGAGTGCAACTGAGGCAGAGCTACTTATTGCCTGGAAAGGACTTGGTTATTATCGCCGAGCTAAGAACCTAAGAAAAATTGCTCAGTCTCTGGTCCATGATCACAAGGGGAAATTTCCAACAGATCTTGAAACCTTAACGAAAATTCCTGGGATTGGGCCCTATACGGCCAATGCTCTCATTGGAATAGGGATGGATAAAAGGGCCATTGCGGTTGATGCCAATCTTGAGAGAGTCATCGCAAGATTATTTTATATAAAAATGGAGAAGGGTTTAAAACTTCAAAAAGAAATTCAGGTTCTTTTTGAAAAAAAACAAATATTTTCGCAAAAAGTTTCATTCAGAAAACTTAACGAAGCCTTAATGGATTTGGGGCGTACCTATTGTCAGGCACGAAAAGTGAGTTGTGAGCTTTGTCCTCTGAGGAATGATTGCCTAAGTTTTTCTAAGGGAAATCCTTTATTAATTCCCATTCAGAAAAAAGAAACGAATAAAAAAACTATCGAGCATGAATTAAAACTCATTCGGATATTTGTGACGAAAGGAAATAAGATTCTCGTGTATGAAAAGACGAAGGGGGAGTGGTTAGAAGGTCAATTTGAAGTTCCA
>CAMAYW010000262.1 GCA_945862475.1 Bacteriovorax stolpii | reverse complement strand
CTCATCGTAAAAAACATAATCGACATTACTGAAAAATTTAAACGCCAAGGTGTGATGATTTTTAGTAGTAGTGTAAACCATGCTGAAGAGATATTAAGTTATCTTCCTAGCGGTGAAGGTCAACTTATTCTAGGAGAAACAGATATCTCAGAGAGGGATAGAATCGTTTCTGATTTTAAAAAAAAGAAATTTAAATATCTCGTGAACGTCTCCGTTCTCACAACTGGTTTCGATGCTCCTCACGTGGATGTTATTGCGATCATGAGACCGACTGAATCCAACAGTCTTTATCAACAAATTGTTGGCAGAGGACTTCGCTTAGATAAAGGGAAAACGGATTGCCTTATTCTTGATTACACGGGAATGGGGTTTGATATTTATTCACCAGAAATTTCTGATAGAAAACCTTCAAAAGAAACAGTGCCTGTTGAGGTCTTGTGTCCCCTTTGTGGCCATGAAAACATTTTCTGGGGAAGAAAGGATAATGAAGGAGATGTCATTGAACATTATGGGATCAATTGCAGAGGGGCCACAAAAAACCAAAAGACTTATGACCTATCACCCTGTGGATATCGTTTTCGCTATAAACTCTGCCCTTCATGTGGAACTGAAAATGATCTAAGGGCCCAGGAGTGTCATCGTTGCAAAGAAGTGATGGTCGATGCTGACACCAAACTTAAACAAGCAAAACTCTCAAAAAATGCCCATGTCATGGTTCCTGAGAAAATTACGTTTGATGAGCGTTTGGATAAAAACTCTAACCCCTATCTTGAAATTCGTTATTACGATAACGATGCACAGTACTTATCTGAAGCACATTTTTTTGGGAATGGATCCTCACAAAAAAAGTTTCAGATTAATTTTCTTCGGGCCCACTTAAAAAGACCAGAGAGGGATCTAGATATTAAAAGTCCAAAGGATGTTATTCAAAATCAAAAACTACTTCGGATGCCTTCATTTGTTATTGCTAGAAAGCAGGAAAAGTTTTGGAAGATTACAGAAAAGATTTTCTCAGAAGAACTTATGATCAAAAATTAAGCACTAATCATGTCTTGGGTATTTTTTGAAATCGACATACAAATATCCTCTAATGGTAAGTCATTTTCATCTTCACCGAATGGATCCTCGATCTCAACGCCAATTTCTTCGATCCCAAAATAAACATAGGATAAAAACAAAGTATCTAAAACAGTCGCCCACTTCCAGTCAAATAAATCAACGAGCGCAAAAGGTAAGGTAAAACAATAAATCACAAGGGCACGTCTAAGATGAACCACATAGGCAAAAGGCAGGGGTGTACGGTGAATTCTTTCGCAACCACCAAGATAATCTACGAGGAGTTGAATATTCTGATCCATCGAAGACTGGGAAAACTCTGAGATAAAACCATTAAGTTTTGCTTCTTGAAGGATCAAACTCATCTTTTTTGCCGCATACAAAGCAGGATGATTTGAGTTCAGTGCTTTTTGAACCTCATCATTATTTAGTTTCGATTCAACAGGGCCCAAGCTTTTTTTGTCTCTCAAAGTATGCATGACGCCGTAGCTGAACGCAATCGTCCAGAGTCCAAGTTCTTTTCTAATCTTTGGATGTGAATGCAAAAAAGCCTCGGATGACCTTGTTAAGTTACGAGTCTCATTTACAATGCCGCCCCAAAGCTTTCTTCCTTCCCAAAATCGATCATAGGAAGCGTTCGTTCTAAAAACCAAAAGAAGTCCTAAAGCGACTCCCACTAAAGTATGAATAATCGATGGAATGCCAACAGGCATGATATAAAGATGAAAATAAACAACACCAATCGCCCAAAAACTACAAAGTAAAACTCGTCCCGTTATTTCTCGAACAAGTGAACCCTTGTAGTCAAAAAAGTGGTCAAGCCATCTATGTGGATCGTAATGAATCATAACTCTATTCTAAATTTGATCCTAGTAGGTGTAAAGAGACTTCGCTTTATGAAGCTTTAGATAACTCTCAGTAAACTTTTGATGCTTTTCAATTCCCTCTAGCCTCATACTCGTCTTAGAAAGTCCGTAGAATTTTATTTCACCGGTGATGCTTTGGGTGACAGCGTCCATGATCTTTTGACCGTACATCCGAGTCAAATTAAGAATGTAATCATCAAGGCTGAGATCTTCTCTCAAAGTGATGTCCAATGTGACATTTAACGCCACATAAAACTTTTTCCGATCGGGAAGGTTATTACTAAAAGTCGAAAGCATTTCAACTAAAGTTTTTGCCTCTTCATATTTTTTGAGATTTAAATAAATGAGTGCCTTTAATTCCCCAATTGTGAGTTGTCCCCAATTTGTTGTTTCATCAAAGGCAACACCAATGAGTTCAGAGATGAGAGTATAATTATCCAATTCACTTTCTTCTAGCTTCATCACTAAAGAAGTGAGTTTGTCATGACTAAGGTCATGTATATGTAAAATGTCCTCTCTAAAATCGAGCGCCCTATTGTGATTATCCCAAATAAGATCATCAGTTAAATATATTTCCGAATATCCAGGAACTAAAATACGACATGCTTTAGCTCCAAGTTCTTCATAGTCCGCTATGTAAACCTCTTTCTCTATTTCCTTAAAAATACCCATAAGATACTTAAATTCTTCTTCCGTAGTTCCTGAAAAGTTCCAATCAAAAAATTCGTAATCAGGTTTACTTGAGAAAAATTTCCATGAAACAACACCTGTTGAGTCTATAAAGTGATCAACTATATTGTTGTGTTCTTTGACGGCAAATTCATTAAAAGTAGGAGGAAGTAAGTCATTCAACCCTTCAAAGCTTCGTCCTTGCAGTAATTCTGTAAGAGTTCTCTCTAACGCCACTTCAAAATTTGGATGGGCACCAAAAGAAGCAAAAACGCCACCATTTCGTGGATTCATGAGGGTCACATTCATGACAGGAAATTTGCCACCCAACGAGGCATCTTTTACAAGTATATGAAAGCCTTGCTCCTCAAGTTTGGTGATGGCCTCAAGAATTTTAGGATATCTCTCCAAGACTTTTTTTGGCACATCTGGAAGAGTTATTTCATTTGAAATAATTTCGTTTTTTACTGCTCGTTCGAAGATCTCAGAAAGGGCCTGAACTCTCGCCTCATTCAGCGTGTTCCCTGCACTCATGCCATTACTAACAAAAAGATTTGCAATAAGATTAACAGGAACATAAACCGTTTTTTTATCTGACTGGCGAATAAATGGTATGGCACAGACGCCACGATTTTTATTCACTGAATTCGTATCAAAAAGATTTGAGAATTTTAGTTCTCCATCATTCCCATAGTGATCAAGCATATTCTCATCAAGGAGGCCTTTCGGGATCTCGTCATTTTTTTCAGCTAGAAACCATTTCTCATTTGGATAGTGAACAAATTTATGGTTAGAAATTTCTTCACCTAGATAATAGTCGCTGTAAAAATAGTTCGTACTGATTCGCTCCAGGTATTCCCCAAGAGCAGAACAAAGAGCAGCATTTTTAGTAGCACCCTTTCCGTTTGTAAAACACATGGGTGAATCTGCATCCCTAATATGGACTGACCAAACATGGGGAACTGGGTTTCTCCAAGAAGCTATCTCAATTTTAATTCCCAAATTGTCTAGAATTGATGTCATTTTGAGAATTGTCTCTTCTAACGTTGAATCTTTTCCAGGTATGGTCGTTTTATTTCCTTCAAGATGAATACCTTCAAGGATTAAACTTGAATTTTTGCCTAAAACCTCTTTGGGGAATATCTTAAATGTAGGACTGTTTTGAATGACTTTTTTTACTGTACATCGATCCATCGCTTTAAGGATTCCCTCTCGGTCGTGTTCAGAAATAGAAGCGGGTAATTCAATTTCTAGATGAAATGTTTGATTATAGCGATTATCTGGGTCCACCACATTGGATTGAGTGACCTTAATGTCATCCGTGGGAATATTACGAGAAACACAATAGACTTTCACAAAATAGGCTGCGCACAAGGCAGAGGAAGCTAAGAAATAATCGAAAGGACTCGGGGCCGTACCGTCCCCTTTATAACGAATGGGCTGATCCGAGATAATGTTAAAATCATCAAAGGAAGCCTCGAGGCGAAGATTTTCTAAAAAGCGGACATTGACTTGCATGAAGGGAGCGATATCATCGAAAACTCATTCTTAACAGTCCCTAGGTAGAAGTATGGATTTTTTTCAT
>CAMAYW010000261.1 GCA_945862475.1 Bacteriovorax stolpii | reverse complement strand
ACATGAAGCTTCTCCCCAGCTTTTAGAGGATTGGGACCAGCTTTTTCCAAGGCAAAATTTGCTTTCTCTTTGGTCCATACAGAAACTGTCATATCGTGAGGGGCAACTTCGCTCCCTCCAAAGTAAGGATAAAGAAAATAACCAAGCATAGAGTTATGGGAGCAATCTCTTTTTATTGAAAATGTTTTACCATGATTAAAAGTGAAGAGATATTGAGTCTTATCCTCACTGAGTTCAATTTTAAAGTCGTACACTTTATTGAGCTCGGCCACTCCTAAAAACTCAATTAAGTGCCATCGGCCGTCGTAGTGGCTTACGGCGGTAATTTCTAGTCGATTATTGAACCATCTCCATCCGAAGCGAGCGGAACTCTCTTGCGCCCAAGTAAGGCAATCAGAAAAACCGAAAAGTTTATTGCTGTCGGCCTGTTCACTAGATGGAAGTGTATAAATATTAGAAGAATTAAAAGCTGCCTTAAATTCAAATTTAGTTCCCATAAACCAATTCTTCAAATTGATCGTGCCATTAGCGAAATGATTACCTTTCTTGATAAAATAATCTTTTCCAAATCCTATGGGTGATTGAATAAAAAGTAGGATGATAAAAATTTTGAACCACATAAATGAACCTATTTTAATGAGACCACTAGTGACTTCACTCATGAGTTTAATGTTCACCCGCATAAGCCAGGAATAAAAAGAGTGACACGAACCTAAGTGATTGATTTTAATACAAAAAAAAGACCACTCTTTTTAGTAAGGTAATTTAAAGACTCACCGATAAGGAAATTATGATTAAAACCTATCTTTACTTTTTTCTTCTTTTTTTAACTCTTCAAGAAGCGAGTGCTCAGCGTGTCCCGCGTCCTGGTGGGGGTGGAGAAGACATTGAAGTCAATGGAGAAAAGTATACGAAATCAGAGTTTGATTCCTTTTATAAATTATTTAAGCAACAGCTAAAGAAATGTGACCCGAAAAGAAAAGTTAAAATGGATTTCGATCATGTTTTTAATTATCTATTTCAAAAACATATTGAAAGCATAATGAAAGATAAGCATTTAGCAAAAAAACCCGATGATTATTGCCATAAAGAAAAAGGTGAAATTATCGACTGTATGTTAAACAAGAAATTAAAACAAAGTTTAAATATATTAATAAAAAATAACTATGTAAAAGATCACTTAAAAAAACAAAAAGGACTATCTAAAAAAGAAATCAATGAACGAATTGAATTCTTAATTCATCTCACAGAGAAGTAAAATCGTGAATAAGATCATCTATCCGAAGGTTTTTATACGACTTCTCACGACATTTCATCGAAATCCGAGAACAACTGAAAAAGAACTCAATGATAAAAGACTTTCTCTAGATGAAAAAAATATCTTAAAAGGATGGTTTCTTTTAAGAAAAAATAAAATTTCAGAAGTAATTGAACTCATTCAATTAATGACCACTTCCAGTAGTGAATTAGTAAACGCCCAAAAAAATCTTCTCCTTGGGATATGCAGTAATAATGTAGGCCAATTAAAGAAAGCTGAATCACATCTCATACAAGTTATCCCTGCCTTAGAGGATTTCCCTGTGAAATGTTTAAAATTCATTGCCTACTACAACCTATTCATTTGTTACTTTAATCAAAACAACCAACAACAATCTGAGAAAACATTAAAACAGATGAAAGAATTGCGAACCGATCATTATCGGCATGAGCTTCTACTACTTCAATGTCAGTTTATGTTTCATTTAATAAACAATCAGGAAGAAGAGGCTGAAATACTTCTTTCTAAACTAGATCTACAAACGGATAAGATGTCTGAGTCAATGAAGCTTGGTCATCATTATGATAAATTTAATTTTTATCTTTTAAAATCAAATCTTCCTGAGTGCCTTAAATGTATTCACGAGATGAAGAAATGCCGATCATTTAACTTTAGTGAGAATTTCATATATTTAAAAATCCTCCTTGAGCTCCTTGTTTACAATAAGGCGTTATATGTATATCCACAGCAGTTTAGACTAAACCAACATTATTATTTTCAATTAAAAGTGATTCAAGCTATTCAAGGTGTTGACCTAACGACAGCCAAAGTTTACTGGAAAAAACTTATCCACTTTGATCCAGAAAATTATTTTGAGGATTTTAAAGTGAAAGATGAAAGTTCTCTTCTTTCTTTGGCCCTAAAAAAGTATGAGCATCATCTTAGATCTGATGATAAAGAAATAAAAGTAACTTCCCCTGAGATTAGAAAAGAAAAGATACTAGCAGATCTCTTACAGAATTGTTCACACCCTGTCCCAAAAGATGTCATTCACCAGCTTATTTGGGGCCGAAGTATTAAAGACAAGGACGATATGGTGAAGCTTAAAAAATTAGTTTCTCGGGTTAGACAAATTTATCAACTCGACATCAAATTTAAAAATAATTGCTATTATTTAATAACAAATGAAATAAGCGCCGCTTAGATCTTTTCAGTGTAAAAATTACTCAGAATTGATTCAAACTTCTCATGTCACCTTTTTTTTTTCTAACTGCTAATCCACCATGTTACCAACTCCAAAAGTTAAACCAAGGAGTTTTTAGTGAAAAGATTATTGAGCTTGTTTTTATTGTCAGTCATGGTGCCTCAGTTGGCACTCGCCTCTCAAGTTGAAAATCTTAAATCTGTCTTAAATGAATATACTTATTCGATGGAAGTGATTTGGGATCAAGAAGACCAAATCTATGCTTCTCAAAAGAGACAGGAGTTAGTTTTAAATCTAGAAAAGATCGTATCTGCAGGAATTTCAAAAGAGGAAATCATTGAGGCCTCTGGAGTAAAACTTGATTCCATTTCAAGTGAAATTGAGGTCAGAAAACTCACGAACTCAAATGAAATCGCTGAGTTTCTTCTTCAGCACAAACAGTTCCAGAAAGGAGCAAATTGGGTTGGAGATGTCGTAATAGCAACAGTATTCTTTACACCAATTATCGTGATGATTGGACTGATGATCCACGGATCTCTCACTCGTGAAGAAAGACTTAATAAAATTAATTCATGCCTTGAAGCTAATCCAATGAACCAAGATCACTGCTTCGATCTTATTTAGAAATCATATTTCTAAGGGGTTAGAGAATATCATGCTCTAACCTCTTTAATAATCACAAGCAAAGAACTCAACTATCTTGGGATTCAATCCGAAGAGTAGTTCATGTTTTCTTTAGGACTGGGTCTTCCGATTCATCGGATCCCTATAATGACTATTCTTTTAGCAATTTTTTGTACTTGGAAGTACATAAGTATCGACGTAAGTAACAATAAAAAATTCGAAAAAAAACACCAACAAATTGCAAAGAAGATCAATCAATCACAAGAACTTATTTCGCTTAAGAGAGAATATTGCCAACAATATCCTGAAACCAAAGTTAATTGCATTTCTTTTGGTAAGGGCTTACCTATTCCTTCAAAAATCAATAAAAGATCTTATCTCCTTGAAGAGCAAAAATTAAAAAATCAGTTTATTTCTCATCTCAAAAATAAATCTAATAAAATAACATCATTATCAAGCTACCAAAACTTTGATGATCTAAATTCGTCTCTTCAAAGAGAGCTCATTCCTTGGTATCAGGAAATTCATTTACTAAGCTTCGAAAATCAAAACTTAAAAAGTTATTTAAACTCAATGTTCACTCACTCTGGGGCTGCACATCTTTTTGGTAATATGATGGCCCTAATCGTTTTTGGAATTTACGTTGAAGCAAAAGTTGGTGCTCTCATCATGTTGTCTAGCTTTGTTATTACAGGTTTAGTAAGTTTTTATGTCTTTATAAATCATTTCTCTGCACCTTTTATTCCTCTTGTAGGGGCTTCGGGTGCAATCTCGGGTATCTTAGGTATTTTTTATCTCAGTTTTTTTCAACACTATCTAAAATTTTGGCTCTATTTCAAAACATTTCTACTTCCGGTGAAGTACTTTTTCCCTATCTTTTATGTTGTGGGAGACGTTGTTACGCACATAGAGGCAACCTCAAACGTTGCTTCCATGGCCCATATCTCGGGTCTTTTATCAGGAATGATTCTAGTGTTACTTATTCCTCAGATTTTCAAAACACCTCATCCTTTCATCTATCATGAAGAATTGAACTTCTATAAAGTGATCCAAAATAAAAAGTTCGAACTCTCTATGGTTGATCAATTTAATTA
>CAMAYW010000260.1 GCA_945862475.1 Bacteriovorax stolpii | reverse complement strand
AAAGAGAAAAAATCTTTCTTCAAGTGGAGAATTTTCTAAAAGAGACTAAGGATCAGGAGTAACTGTTGTACCTGGTGTTTTAGGTAAGTTTGGCATCGTTTGTTTTGGGAACTCACCAGTGAGCGCATTTAAGAAAGCAACGATGTCTTGGACTTGATCGTCTTTAAGATCTGCATCGAGCTGAGTTTTTGCCATGACTCGAACTGCTTCATCCAGAGTCTTCACTTTTCCATTATGAAAATACGGTGCAGTCAGAGCAACGTTTCTCCAAGTTGGAACTCGCCAGTGGTTTTTGTCTTCTTTCTTTTTAGTGACTTCATATCGGCCAAGGTCAGAAGTTATGTCATACATTTTGTCATATTTTGATCCAGGAACCTGAGGAAATGGCTGATAGTTTCCTTCACCCATCTTAAGTCCCTCGCCAGCAAAGTTCACACCTGTATGGCATGATGTACAACCAATTTCTTCGACGAGCTTCATCCCTCGAACTTGTTGTGCCGTCATCGCCTTCTTATTTCCTTTCATATATTTATCAAAAGGAGAATTAGGAGTGATGAGTGTTCTTTCGTAAGAAGCGATTGCCTTTCCAAGATTTCCAATGGTCGGCTCTTTCTCTTTCGGGAAAGCTTTTTTGAACGCCTCAACATATCCTGGAATATTTTTTATTCTTTCAATGACAGCGTCATGTGAAGGCATACCCATCTCAATAGGGTTGGTTAAAGGTCCTACGGCTTGAGCTTCTAGTGATTCCGCTCTCCCGTCCCAAAATTGAACTGAATGAAAAGCAGAGTTCCATACAGTTGGTGACCCACGTCCCCCTCTCTGACCTCTCACACCGACGCCTACTGGTCTACCATCTCCTCCATCACTCATAACATTGTGACAAGAGTTACATGAGACCGTTCCATCAATTGATAACCGAGGATCAAAGTAGAGCATTTTTCCCAATTCAATTTTTGAAGATGATTGAGGGTTATCGGCGGGAACTGGCGCTTTATCAGGTAGCGCCCTAAATTCCGCCATGGCGGAGATTGAACTCAGTGTCATAAAAACAAAGAGAGATTTTCTTAAGTGCATTTGACCTCCTACTTCTGTAAAATAACCAATAACTAACTAGCTATTCTAATACCAATTCTAATAAGGGCAAATAGACAAATACTATTGTTCTATAGATAAAAACTATGATGCAAGTCCATGATAAACTTAAGGTTGTTGTGATCTCTGACGGTACAGGGGAAACCGCTTCGGCCATTACCCGTGCAGCAATGACACAATTTCAAGATAAAGAGATTTTTTTTACTCGCTACAAGAATATAAGAACTAAAGAACAGATTGATGCTATTTTTCAAGAGGCAGCGATTCATCATGATATTGTTGTCTACACCATCGTCTCGGTAGAGCTCAGGGCCTATATTGCTGAACTATCGAAACGTGATCACGTGCGTTCTGTGGATGTGATGGGTCCTCTTCTAACGGTCTTTTCAAATTTTTTTGAGGCAGAGCCTAACTATCAACCTGGTCTTTTACATGCTGTGAATGATCAATATTTTAAAAGAGTTGCGGCGATTGAATTTACCCTGAATCATGATGACGGCAGAAATATAAATTCTCTCGAAGAAGCAGATGTTGTTCTTGTGGGAATCTCTAGAACCTCAAAAACACCTTTATCAATGTATCTCTCCTTAGAGGGAATAAAAACGGTGAATGTGCCCATAGTGATGGGAGTAGCTCTTCCTGAAAAATTATTTCAAATTGATCAAAGAAAAATTTTTGGTCTAACTATTGATTCTGATGAGTTATTTAAAATTAGAAAAAATCGACTCTCGAGACTAGGCCTATCTAACGACGAGGGAGATTACGCGGATATTTCTAAAGTGACTCAAGAAATTGAATGGGCCAATAAAATTTTCTCTGAAAATAAACGATGGCCTGTCTTTAATGTCACAGGAAAAGCCCTTGAGGAAACAGCTGCTGAGATTATGAAGCTTTTAAATATGAGAAAAGTTAATAGGTTTAAGCAGTCTAAACGATTTAGCGACAACAACTCGGAAGAATGAATTCATTCTAGGAAATGCTTTTTATTTTCCTCAATTGTAAATTCAACTTTCTTTTCTGTTCCCAATATTGGGTTCACAACTTTGGCCTGATAAGAGCCTTCTGGTACTTCCATATCCTTGAAAGGCAAATCCCTTTCAATCAATTGACCACTTTCTTCATAAACTAATTTGGAACCAGCAGGATAATTTTGAGATGTCGTTAGTAGACCGAGCCTAGACTTTTGTAATTCTGGCACGTTTACAACTGCAGAGTTATTCTCTTTACTTAGTTTTATCTGCTTCGAATATGGAAGAAAACCAGGTTTTTTTACCGTTACAGTGAGGGTCTTATCGAGCTCGGCTTGAATAGGTGTCCCCATATATTCGTATTTTTTATCATCAACATAAACTTCCATGGCAATATCAATTCCACCGAGAACAATTTCTCCCCCAAGATCAACAACCTTTTGAGGAGTGATGGCTTTTCTTTTTCTGCTGGATGAACCGTCAGAAGAGATGGTCCTTCCCTCTTGTTCTCCATGTATCATCTTTTGTAAGTTGAAACCAAAAAATTCCTCAATCAGATTAGATTGAAAGTATGCGGCACCAAAAAATGATGCTGTTAAAAATAATATGACCTTAGGAAGACTAGAGCTTTCTCGCTCGTCATCTTTAGAGCTGATTTCTCTTCTCACCATTCGACTTGCTGTCTTTTCTTTTCCCAAACTCTTAGAAGATGAGGAAACGCTATTTTTTATGATTTTTCCCGGGACCCGATTCCCCTGAAGTGCTTCTTTTGTTAATTTTCTTGTACTACTTTTTTCTTGCTGAGGGACCTCAATGGCGATCTGAACAGGTGAGGTTTCAAGAGTTAGTTCGAATTCTTGAATTTTTTCTCTTTGTGGCTCACGAGAAGAAGTAGGACGTGCGCTGGCGGTAACCTCAGATTTTTTTATCTTCCCTGTTTTACTTTCCTCTTGCTTTAAATCTTCAATGTAAGGAACAATATCAATTTTTCCATAATCAACAAATCTCTCTTCATCCTTGCCGATCTCAGGCTTGAAAAGATTATTCGCAAATGTTTTTAAATCTGAAGCGTTGAATTCGGGATAAGTTGAATATAAAAATCGAATTAAAGCACGATTTAACTGATCCAGGTTTTCATAACGATGAGAACGATCTTTCGATAGGGCCTTCATCACAATCACATCAAGTTCTTTTGGAACGTGAGGGTTTATTTCTGAAGGAGCGATAATTTTGCATGCCTGAATTTGTTTTAAAACAGCGAGATCATTGCTCGCCTGAAATAACTTTCGAGAACAAAGCATTTCCCAAAGAGTGATTCCCACTGCGAATTCATCATAACGAGCATCGAGTTCAAGTCCATCTAGATATTCCGGAGCGAGATACGAAAGTTTTCCTTTAATTGTTCCGGCCTGAGTGGCCTCTGAGTTCGTATTGGCCTTGGCAATACCGAAGTCAATAACCTTAACAGCTCCATCATAGGTCAACATGATATTATGAGGCGAAATATCTCTGTGAACTATATTGTAGGGCTTACCCGTTAATTTATCTGTAAAGGTATGAGCATAATGAAGACCTAAACAAACTTGAGAAATGATATATGTTGAGACTTCAACCGGAAATACAACTTTCTTTTCCTTCAAACGGTCTAAATATTGTTTGAGGTTCGCCCCATGGATATACTCCATTGCGGTATAGAGCTGACCATTCACTTTACCATAATCGTAAACTTGCATGATGTTAGGATGAAGCATACCAAAGGTAATGTTTAACTCATCCTGAAACATTCGAACAAAGGCTTCATCATTTGAGAATTGAGGCTGAACCATTTTGACGGCGACCATTTTATTCGCCTGTTCACCTAAATAACGAGCGCGACAAATTTTTGCCATACCACCATCTACAAGATGGTCTAATATCAAATATTTTCCGAACCGCTGAAACTTTTTATCGCTCATATTGCCTCAGTTACCTATCGGGATTCTGAAGATTTTCTAAAGCGGAATTGGTAATAATTGTATAAATTCGGCAACCATTTGAAACATTTGAGAAATGATCGTTATAAACCAATCTCTAACTGCTTAAAACTTGGAAAGTTGATGGCCAATTTACTGGTCCCAAGTCGACTTGGGGATCGCTTACAAAAACCCAGTATTT
>CAMAYW010000259.1 GCA_945862475.1 Bacteriovorax stolpii | reverse complement strand
AGAATTAGAATATAAAAATAAAAAATTACAATTCAATCAAACTGATATCCTCGAAGTATCAAAGAAACATAAAACTCCTTTTTTTCTTTACTCAGAAGAGATTCTTTCAAAAAACTATACTGATTTTTTTTATGGGGCGGTAAATAGTGGACTCATTAATCCTCTCGTCTGTTTTGCCTTAAAATCAAATCCCAATAAAGAGCTTCTTAAAATTCTTGCCTCTCTTGGATCGGGAGCAGATATTGTTTCTGGAGGGGAACTCAAAAGGGCCCTTGAAGCTGGTATTTCTCCAGAAAAAATTGTTTTCTCTGGTGTGGGTAAAACAGAGGAAGAAATTCTCTATGCGCTCAAAGCTTCAAAAACAGGAATTTTCTCATTTAATGTTGAATCGATTGAAGAGTTAGAGTTAATCAATCTTTGTGCTAAGAGATTAAAGAAAAAAGCGAGAATTTGTTTTCGCCTGAACCCCGTTGTTCAACCCAAAACTCATAAATACATTTCAACTGGAAATAAAACTCACAAGTTTGGTCTCCTTGAGGCCGATATTCTTGAATCTCTTCAGCATAAGAAGTACTGGACCCATAGTAAGCTCGTGGGTCTCTCAGTCCATATTGGGAGTCAACTACTCGATCTCAAAGCAACCAAAAAAGCGATCGTAAAGCTTTGTGACGTGGCACTAGCAACAAAAGCACCTTTAGAATTTTTAGACGTTGGTGGAGGCCTTGGAGTTGATTATCATCCGGATGAGTCTAAAAAACTCCCGAGTATCTCTGATTATATGAATTTAGTAAGTGAAACCTTGGGCAAAAGTTTTTATTCAAGATCAGATTTAAGACCTCGAGTTGTTTTTGAACCAGGCCGTAGAATTATCGCAAAGGCCGGTATTTTTGTGATGAAAGTGCTCAGAAATAAAGTGTCTGAGAATAACCACTTCGTCATTGTAGATGGAGGAATGAATGATTTCATGAGGCCCTCTCTCTATGGAGCATTCCATGATCTGGTTCCAGTGAAAGAGGGAAAAGCACAAAATCCTTGCCACATTGTGGGCCCAATTTGCGAAACTTCTGATTGCTTTGGTTCAAATAGGCTTATGCCGAATTTAAATACTGGAGACTATTTGGTCCTGTGTGATACCGGCGCCTATGGATATAGTATGGGTTCAAACTATAATCTAAGAGGGAGACCTTTAGAGCTAATCATTCCAAAAAATAAAAAAGTTAAAGTGATTAATAAGGCACAGAATTATTTGGATTTGACATAAAGTTGTTGGCCCCCGAAGGGGCCAACAATTAAATTAGCGAACTTTATAGATAAGTGTACGAGAAGAAGAAAGCTCATTGAACTGAGAACTATTCATTAGGCTTCCATTAAATTTAGCAAATGCTTTCGCTGTTAAACTAAATTTCCCCTCAGTTAATTCAACGCCAAGTTTATTGACATTAATTCCAGCTTCAGAGCCAGATGAAGTTGCTTTCACTTCAATTTCTGAATCGAGAAGATCACGATCAAGAAGAACAGGATCTGATCCTAAAAGTTTCTTTTTCGTAATTTTGAGAGAAAAGCCAATATTTGCATTGTTTTCAACTGGGCCAAGATCAAAAGTCAAAAGTCCATTATCAATAGCAATGTTTGCTAGATTAAGTGCCTTTAAAACTGGTGCTGATTCAAGGAGCTCAGTTGAAAGAAGAGCATCCATCATTTTAACTGAACCGTTCATGGAAGAACGAATATCTTGGTTTCTTTTAACGATAAAAAACTTCTTAGAACCATTCACATCAAAACTTAATTGATCACCAGAAAGTGTCACCTTGAATGTTTCACCTGGAGTTGCCTCCGAAGAAAGTTTACTAACATCCAAATTAACTCTTGCCTCTACATCGTAGTCTTTCACTTCATAGGGTACCGACACCGTTTGAATACAAGGGTAAGAGACTGTTACATAAACTGGTTCAGACCAACATGAACGCATAGGTCCTGGATGAGGACGTGGATGTCTTCCTGGATGAGGATACCCTCCACCATAACCACCGCCATAACCACCAGTGCATACAGTTCTATGACCTCTAAATTCATTTCTATAACAAATGGATTGTCTTTGCTCCATTCGGTACTCAGTATGAGTTTTCTCAGTAGATAGCAATAAAGTCGTCGAGCTCACAGATCCGTCATAGACGAACGTCTTAATATCAACCGTACTAGCAACTGCACCAAACGATAGAGCAACAGAGAAAATGCCTAGAAGCTTTTTCATGAGATCTCCCTTTAAAATTTATAAAGCTCGATGCAAATAGCATTTTTTGAAGGGACTGGTCTGTCGGATTGAAAATTTTACAAAAAAAAAGGGGCCCGAAGGCCCCCAATTTATAATAGCTTAGCGGGTTTTATAAACAAGAGTCTTTGAGGCTTCAATTCTCTCAAATTGATTTACATTAAGGATGGTTCCTTGGTGCTTAAAGAAGGTTTTAGCAGTTAGGGTGAAACGGCCACTTCCAAGCTCAACTCCTAGCTTTTGGATGTTTACACCAGCTGTTGATGCTTCTCCTTGAGCAGTAATCTCAATTTCAGAACTAGAAAGCTCTCGATCAAAAAGAACAGTATCTGAGCCCAAAAGAGGTGCCTTTTTTACATTTAAATGAAAGCCAATGAGGTCTCTTACTTCAATCGCGCCAGTTTTAAAGCTGAGGAGTGTATTTCTTAAAGAAACATCTGAAACTTCTAAGGCTTTTACAACTGGTGCAGCTTCAACAAGATCAACCGCATATTGAGCATCAATGATTTTGACTGAGCCGCTAACTCTTGTGTTTACGTTATTCGTTTTTTGAATAAGAAAAAACTTTTTAGATCCAATTGCAGTTAGCGAGAGCGAGTCTTCGTCTAACTTTACTTTAAATGTCTCACCGGGAGTGATACCAGGCAATTCATTGACTTGAAGATTTACATTCGCAATAACATCAAAATCCTTCACTTCATAAGGGATTTGAATCGTTTGAATACAACTGTAAGCGACTGTTACGTAACGAGGAACAGTCCTGCAGTTCGTTTGTCCTTGCGGGTTTGTGTGACAAATTGTTTCGTAATGAACAACCTGTCTATAACAAATTGTTTGGCGCTGCTCATAACGATATTCCGTATGAGTCTCTTCTGCTTGAAGAGACATTTGAACAGAATCTTGTGAACCATCGTAGAAAAATGTTTTTGTTTCAGTGCTTGCAAATGAACTGATTGCAAGCAAAAATAAAAAGACAGCCGTTAAAATTTTCATGAGTGACTCCCATTTAATAATCTTTAGAAGATTAATTTATCAACTCCTTTGATATGAAGGAAGACTTTGTCAGGCGATGTCGGAATAATTCAGTCTTTTGGAGTCAATTTGACTCTAATTTTGCACCGACCAAGAGGTCGAACCGTCTGGATTATCTTTTAAAATGATGTTTTTTGCGGCCATTTCTTTACGTATTTCGTCGGCCCGCGCCCAATTCTTACTGGCCTTAGCGACCTTTCTCTCCTCAATGAGAGTTTCAATCCAGGCGGCATCGACTCCTGTTGAAGTTGTGTCCTGATCATATCGTTTGAGTTCACTTAAAACGAGCTCAGGATTTTGACTAATCAATCCTAGGGCCTCTTGAACAAATTTAAGAGTGAGTTGAATTTGATCTACAGCTTGTTTTGATAATTCATCTTTATGCCCCTTTGAGGCCTTAAGGAATGTAAAGAAATGTCCCATCGCTCCCGCTGAATTAAAATCATTTGAAAGCTCTTCTTTCATTTCCTCAATACAATTTGTAATTTCAGATGCCGTATAATTCCCCTTGGGAGAATACCCCTTTGCTTCAATTGCAAATTCATGAATTTTTTTAACTTCATCAAGAGCACGATTAAGAACTTCATCTGTCCACTCAAGACGAGCGCGGTAATGAACAGAAAGAAGAATATGCCGAAGAACTTGTCCCCCATATTTTTGAACAAAGTCTCGTATCTTAATAACATTGCCCAATGACTTACTCATTTTTTCCGAGCCAAAATTTAAAAATTCATTATGGGCCCAATTATTACAAAAGGGACAATTGTTGGCGGCTTCAGATTGAGCGATTTCATTTTCATGATGAGGAAACATCAAATCAACTCCACCGTGATGAAGATCGAGAGTATTTCCAAGAAATTTTTTCGCCATCGCAGAACACTCTATATGCCAACCAGGTCGACCCTTTCCCCAAGGAGAATCCCAAGCAGGTTCT
>CAMAYW010000258.1 GCA_945862475.1 Bacteriovorax stolpii | reverse complement strand
TCGCGTCTTGCAACCGAGATATACAATCATTTAAAAAATAACACCGCCGATAGCTACATCATGATGGGACTTGCTCTCTCATTAAAAACTCAATGCCGCGAAGTACTCTCATTTTTAAACCCAAGGGCGATAGAGCCAGTCTATAAAATCATTGATATCCTTGAAGGGAAGCAATCAACAGTTGAAATCGCTTCCTACTTTGAAAAAATCAACAACAACCAAATTCGACTGGTCGAAGCTCTTCAAAGACTTGAGGTAAAAAATAAATTACCAAAAAATTTCAGAGATAAACTTGATGAACTTTTAGTTCTAGACATGGATATTATTAACCAGAATTACTCAGACGAAGAAAGAAAGCATGATCGGAAGGTATTAAAAGAACTTAAAACATTAATTCCAAAAGATAAAACACAAACACTTACACACAAAAGAGATTTTGATCTTATTACCTCAACACTCAAAAGTTCCATTGAGGCTCGTTTCCCAAGAGAATTAATCGTAGGAAAAACTTCACAAAACATGGCCCGCCTTATTGAGAACTTTATGTCACTTGTTCGTGATAGATTACAAAATTCTGAAAAAGCAATCGAGTTTGCAAAAATATTCAGTGTCGAAACCACTCACCCAGAGCTAAGGTTTGAAACATTTGGACTTGGACAAAAAAATATGTCACAAGAGCAAAACATTCTAACAGCTTCACAATTCGAGTTTACGACAGGAAAAAGTCTCATCGATTCTGAATTTGTGTCGAATGAGCTAAAAGATGCTCGAAAGAAATGGCTCAAAGTGATTTCGGAGTCAAAAAAATTAGATTCACAAAAAAAGTCGACGTTTTTAGCACAGAAAAGATTAAATCACTTTAAAGAATTTCCAGTTCTTGAAAGAATGAATGAAATCATAAATTCAACCAACGTAGGTCTTTCTGAACTTATTGAACTGATGCCTGCAATGCCATATGCTAAGTTTAATTTGGAAATGTTTGCAAAAAAACAAGGCGCTTCATTAAAAGAAATTTTTAGTAGAGAGTTAACACCAAATAAGATTTGCATCCTTACATCAAGCCAAATCAGAAACGCTCACTTATCTGCAAGAGAGGACGCCGGAGAATGTTTTGCGAAAAAACGAAAATCTCACGGCCTATTTTCGGACTCTGACATCTTTATTTGGGTAAGAAAAGAACTTGATCCATTGACACAAATTTATACTGCTGGCCACGAGGTTATTCACTACCATCAAATTGAAGAAACAACAAAACTTGAGGCAAAAGCATTATCTGATGGTGCAATTGCACAGGCCTATTTTCTAAATTTCTATGGAAACTTTTTAGGAGTCTCCGCAGCTTCACTTGAAGGCCTATCTGTAGATATCTCAGTCGAAAGGCAGCCTCTGTATGGATTAGCTGACCGTATAGTACCATATTTTTTCAGCAATCTTATGACTGAAATAAGGACTGGAATCAATAAGGGACAAGAAGAATACAACCAAGTCTTAAACAAGTATGGCTCATTGTTTGGCTACATGATGCCAAACTCAAACCAGGTTAAAGTAAAAGCACTTCAGGAAATACTACCCGCTCTTGAGAATGCAAAAAATATTGTTTTTGCGAAAGAATTGGGACTTGAAATTGAATGGGATGAAATGCGATCAGCTCTTCCATCTGCAAACTCTCAGCAACTAAAGCATAACGTTCTTAAAATACAAAGGGCGATTAAGTCTGCAAAACCAGATTTCGAGGCTCTGACAACAATTGGTAACCACCAATTCTACGGAGTGAGTTTTGCCAGAAAACTTGATCTCACAAAAACGATTTCATTGCGTCCTATTTTAAGCACTATTTCTTTAGGGAATAGCTATAACCAAACTCAACAATAGGGTTAATTGGGTAAATGATATGGATTTTATGTTTCTAAAAAATGATGTTGAAAATATTTTCTCACTGCTAGAGACCATATACGCTGATGGTGGAGAAAAATCATTTTCCCTGAATGCCAAGATTAATCCTATTCAATTTGAAAATGGCATGAGTGGTTTTCATTATGCTCAAAATGACGCTAAAGGTACTTTACTGGTTGGGCTCATTTTAGGTGGGACAGGCTTTTCCTTAAAAAGAACATTGAACTCAGATGGAGTTATGCTTGAAAGACATGACTACTTTAATTTGGCTGGAAACCTCACTTTCAGCTCAGACAAAGAAACACTAAAATCAACGATCGTTGATTTCTATGAAATGGATCTCACAAGTCCTATCCTTAATCATTTTTATAATTATCTTTCTCTTGAATACAAGAAAGCAAAAGAGGGAAAATCTCAAACTCAACTCGTTCATTCTGTTGAAACGTTTTTACGATCCCTTCCAAAAAAAGGGCTCGAAATTGCAATTAGTAAGGGCGTTCAGGACCCCGCTATTCAAAACTTTTTCCATAAAATAACTGAAAAAGAATTAGATCAAGTTCTTACTTGGGAAGAGCGACAATTTGTTTTTTCCAACTTAAAAGCTGATCTTAATACTGTCGTTTCAACAAAGATGCGAGCGCACAAACTTTCTAAAAGTGCCCTCAAATTGGCGCTTCTAAGAAAAGCGCTCTCAAACTTTTTTACTAGATTGAAACTACGCCCTCAGAGTAACCTCTCAGGCCTATTCAATCGATATACTTTAGGAAAAGTCATTTGGTTTTTCAAAACAGTTCGAAACAATTTAGGTTACTCAATTGCCCTAGCGGTGTATGGGCCATTTACTTATTATTTTATCACCATGCCTATGAATCCCCACGCGATGCAAGCTGTTGGGAGAGTGAGATCTGCTTACCTTGAGGCAAAATCCTCTCTTGGAAACGTCATAGAAGGGACAGATGCTCTTGCCTTTAAAATAACTAACAGAGATGCCAATGCCAATGAAACAACTCGCGTTGACGTTGTAAGTACCAAGGCAGCTGCCCCAGCTGTCATCACCAAAAATAATATCAATGCCAATATTATTAATCCCTCCCTCATTACGGCCACTCAATCTCAAAACGGATCTAAAACACATCAGTTTTTAAATTTTCTTTTGAGCACTGAAAGCGAATCTACAAATAATGTCAATTGGTCTGAAAGGATGGGAAATTTTAAGCAAATGCAAATTGCTTATGAGGAAAATATTGAATATGCCTCAAGGATGGGACGACTCGAACAATTAGAAACTCAATACAATTTCCCCATGCAAATTGAGGCGACCTGGGAAGAATTAGAGCGTTACAATAATCTTATTTTCAAACTTCGTGAGGAAAACCCTCAGCTCTCAGCTAAAATGAAGCAGTTCCTTTTCAACGAAATTAATCGGACTCAACAACTTGAGCTTTATCTTTGGGACAGAATGGGACGTTTTATTTTGGACCAAATTTACGTCATGCTTGATCAAGACAAAGAACAAAAGAGAAATGATTATTACGTTGGAAGAGCTTTTGTCTTTATGGAAGAAATGACCAACATCCTTTCTTGGCGTTATAAGAACTTTAAGAAACCTTTTGGTTACGACCGAATTGAAAAGTTATCAAGTTTTTATAAAGCAAATCGAAAGGAAATGGGTTCTGTTCAAAATAATCTGACAGCAAATTCAGATTTATTTAAACAGAAAAATATTCTCGATACAAAAGAGTTTAGATCCTACATAAAAAGACAATGGGAGATCCTCTATCTTCAGAATTCAAAAGCTGAAGAAGCATCAAATATGGGACTTAATATGTATATCTGGTCAGTGAGAAATACCGCCTGGATTCTTCAGTCCCTTTATTCGGCCAAAAGAGAGGAACTAAGTCTTTTGGTTAAACGTGACCTTTCTGGCCAGGTATCAAGTCCTTCAGATCATTTATCACGTTCAAAAATCTCTATGCTCTATGAAACACTTGTTCATAATCTTACTCTCGAATATGTGGGTATTAGAGAAGAGATTAATAACAATCTTCCGAAAGACATTGAGTCCAGTCAAAGGATGACAGTTATTGAAAACTTAAAAGAATTTTTATCTGATAGAGAAAAATTAGACAATTTAGGAAATATTGCTGCCAAAGAAACAGCGAAAGCGAGCTTATGAAAATTTCGAGAATTTCATTATCACTTCTTTCTTTAAGCCTATTGGGTTCAGGAAACTTAATGGCGCAAAGTAAGGCTTCAGGTGACATAAAGCTCGCTCAATCCATCAATCAGAGCAGTCTTCAAGGACAAACATCCACGCAGTCTCAAAGTGTGCAGGTGACTTTACCTAAAAAAACGCTGGGAAA
>CAMAYW010000257.1 GCA_945862475.1 Bacteriovorax stolpii | reverse complement strand
CTGGTTCATAACTTCTCCAAAATTAATTTTGAAGAATAGTAACCGATATCTTATTTGGATGATGAAGGGGGTGTAATACTTACAGAGGGCCTAGTTTCTTTTTTTTCAATTCAATTCTTTGCTCTCTAAGAATAGATTTTATCTTTGCCATTTCTTTTGAATCTAACCAAACGCCCTGACATCGAGTACAAGTCTCTAATATCACTCTGGATTTTGGAGCAAGTGTAAATTCAATCATATTGATATCTTGGCATTTAGGACATTTTACAGAACTTTTGGGACCATCTTTCAATCTATCCGGCAGGGGAAAATCTTCTTTCTCTCCCATGGTTTTCGCCAGTTCACCTTTCTCGAGCCACATGCCTTTACATGTGTCGCAACGGTCAAAATAAAGATCACTTTCTAAATTAAAGGGTTTCAGTTGATTTGAGCATTTAGGACAGTTCATATCTTTTCCAAAAAAAAAGGCCCGGATAAACCGGGCCTATTAAAAGTAAACAACTAGTTAGCAACTTCTAAATTCGCTTCACCATCAAGAACTTTTAGGGCACGAGCCTTCATGAATTCTTCTGGTTTAGTGAGATTCAGGGCCACACGGAGAACTTCTTCAGCATCCGTTACTGCTCTGATTTCAATACCGTTTTTGATTTCATCTGGAATCTTAACGATATCTTTTTCGTTCTTCTTAGGGATGATCACGGTTGTAATACCAGCTTGCTTAGCTGCAAGGATTTTCTCCTTTAAACCACCAATCGGAAGAACACGTCCACGAAGAGAAATCTCACCAGTCATCGCAACATCCTGACGAACAGGGATGTTTGCAATAGCAGAAGTTAAAGCAGTGGCCATTGTAATTCCTGCTGATGGACCATCTTTCGGAGTAGCACCATCTGGTACATGAATATGGATATCATTTTTTGTATACCATTCATGATCAACACCAAGGCGATTTGAAATCGATCGTACATAAGAAAGTGCCGCAGATGCAGACTCTCTCATCACATCCTTCAAGTTACCCGTTACTTGGATTTTTCCATTCCCTGGTACTGTTACAACTTCAATATTAAGAAGTTCACCACCAACTGAAGTCCAAGCAAGACCATTCACAAGACCAACCTGAGGCTGCTCTTCAATTCCAGTTCTATCGAACTTTAATGGGCCTAGATATTTTTCAAGGTTTTTCTCAGTTACAGAAAACTTTCTTCCCTCTTTAATATCCTCAGTCACAACTTCAGTCGCTGTTTTACGAGCAATGGTATTCATAAGACGCTCAAGTTCACGAACTCCAGCTTCTTTTGTATAGCCACGAACGATCTGAGTGAATGTCTTATCAGTTACAGTCACTGGATAATTTTTTAAACCATGTGAATCCCACGCTTTTGGAAGAAGATACTTCTTCGCAATTTGCATTTTCTCATCTGGCGTATATCCAGCGATATGAATGATTTCCATACGGTCACGAAGAGGACCTGGGATTGCTCCAAGATCGTTCGCTGTCATGATGAACATCACTTTTGATAAGTCATACTCACACTCAATATAATGATCACCAAAAGTTTTATTCTGACCCGGATCAAGAACTTCAAGCATTGCTGCTCCTGGATCTCCACGGAAGTCAGAACTCATTTTATCAATTTCATCGAGTAGGATCACAGGATTCGATGTTCCAGCTTTTTTAAGAGCATGGATAATCTTACCAGGCATCGCTCCAACATAAGTACGGCGGTGACCGCGGATCTCAGCTTCATCACGAACTCCACCGAGAGAAATTCTTACGAACTTTCTTCCGAGTGATTCAGCAAGTGATTTTGCAATTGATGTCTTACCTACTCCCGGAGGACCAGCAAGGCAAAGTAGAGTCCCTTTCGCATCATCTTTTACAAGAGCACGAACTGCAAGATACTCAACAATACGCTCTTTGACGTCATTAAGTCCGTAGTGGTCGTTATCAAGAATTTCTTTTGCCTTCGAAACGGAGTGATCGTCTTGCGTGTACTCGTCCCAAGGAAGAGAAATCATCCAGTCGATGTAGTTTCGAACGACTGCTGCCTCCGCAGACATCGGAGACATAGACTTTAATTTACGAAGTTCCTTAAATGCTTTTTCACGAGCATCTTCTGGCATTTTCTTCGCTTTAAGCTTTTCTTCCATTTCAGCAACATCAGATTTTTCATCTTTGTTACCAAGTTCTTTCTGAATAGCGTTCATTTGCTCATTCAGGTAGTACTCTTTCTGAGATTTTTCCATCTGTGTTTTTACACGAGAACGGATTCTCTTCTCAACGTTAATGATTTCAATTTCACCTTGCATTTTTTCAAGAAGAAGCTGAAGTCTCGTATCAACGTTCACCGCATTCAAGATTTCTTGCTTCTCAGGGATTTTCATCGTGAGATGAGCAACAATAATGTCTGCAAGTCTTGATGGATCAGTAATAGAAGAGATGCTCATAAGAAGCTCTGGTGGGATTCTCTTATTGAGCTTCACGTACTGCTCAAAAACAGATTTCACTGATCTCATTGAAGCTTCGACTTCAACTTCAGATTCAATGATATCTCCACACTTCTCTACTTCAGAGTAGTATCCGTCTTCTTCACAACGGAAAGATTTAATCTTCGCGCGGTATTTACCCTCGATTAAAACTTTTACAGTGTTATCAGGAAGTCTCAGCATCTGGATAATGCTAACGACTGTACCGATATCGTAAACGTCTTCTCTCTCAGGGTTCAGCACAGAGGCATCCTTCTGAGTAACGAGGAATAATTCATTTCCGTTCTTCGCAGCTTTCTCTAGCGCAGAAATAGATTTCTCTCGGCCCACAAATAATGGCACAACCATGTGTGGGAAGATGATCACATCTCTTAGTGGAAGGAGTGGGAAGTTATTAACAGCTTCAGACTTCTTATCGGACATAGCACCTCCTGCGCCTTTCTGTCTCAAAGTAAGGAGACTTCATTCATAAAGTCTCCACAAACTTATTATCCCATGAAAATCAAAATCAAATATACAAAAAAAAAGGCCGGGAGTTTTTTTCCCGGCCCAACTGATTTTAACAATTATAATTAGTTAGAACTTATTTAGCTTTTACGACTTTTAAAGGTCTTATGATGCATTCTCAATCTTTTTACCGGACTTAGAACCTACTTTAGACTCAGGCTTCTTTTTCCTATCCCCTTCTTCTAAGATCGGTTTTCCCGCCCCGATGATGGCCTCTTTAGTAATGATACACTTGGCGACCTTTTCATTCGCTGGAAGATCATACATCACATCGAGCATCACTTGCTCTAAGATCGCACGGAGACCACGAGCACCAGTTTTTCTATGGAGGGCCGTTTTAGCAACCTCTTTAATGGCGTCCTCAGTAAATTCCAGATCAATTCCATCGAAGTCGAATAATTTTTGATATTGCTTAACAACGGCGTTCTTTGGTTCCGTTAAAATGGATACAAGAGCGGCTTCGTCAAGCTCCTCCAACATCGCAGTGACTGGAAGTCGTCCTATGAATTCTGGAATAAGTCCGAACCTTACTAGATCTTCTGGCTCAATCGCACCAAGGGACTCTAAGTGAGATTTCTCTTTTTTCTCAGAAACATTTGACGTGAGTCCTACCGCTTTAGATTTCGTCATTCGCTTCTCAATAATTTTCTCAAGACCAACAAAAGCTCCAGCGCAGATGAAGAGAATATTTCTAGTATCCACTTGGATGTATTCTTGTTGAGGATGCTTCCTTCCGCCTTTTGGAGGAACGTTAGCAACTGATCCTTCAACGAGTTTTAGAAGGGCTTGCTGAACACCTTCCCCAGATACATCTCTCGTAATGGATGGGTTTTCTGATTTACGGGCAATCTTATCGATCTCATCCACGTAAACAATTCCTCGCTGAGCACGCTCAACATCGAAGTCACAATTTTGAAGTAAAGAGAGAATCACGTTCTCAACGTCCTCACCCACATAACCAGCTTCAGTTAGAGTTGTTGCATCAGCGATCGCAAAGGGAACGTTCAAAAACTTCGCCAATGACTGAGCAATGAGTGTTTTACCAGAGCCTGTTGGACCTGCTAAAAGAATATTTGATTTCGCGAGTTCAACTTCGTCTTCGCGAGCATTGGCCTTATAAGAAATTCTCTTATAATGATTATGCACGGCCACGGAAATAATTTTCTTCGCTCTGTCTTGACCAATCACATATTGATCGAGGTGTGCTTTGATTTCATGGGGCTTTGGCACATTATCGGTCGCTGTTTTAGAGACGGCCTTAACAGA
>CAMAYW010000256.1 GCA_945862475.1 Bacteriovorax stolpii | reverse complement strand
GCCTCTAGGTTGTAGCTAGAAAGACCAGGGATCTCTAGTTGAGCAACTTTTAGTGTACAGAAGTTTTTAACTTTGAGTTCTTGTCCCATTTCTTGATACTTTTTTCTTAAAAGACCTAAATCGAAGTCAGTATTATGGGAAACAAAAACGGCTCCCTCTAACCGCATCCTTATAGCATCGGCAATCTCATAAAATTTCGGTGCTTCTTTAAGTTCTCGATTAGAAATTGAGGTAAGATTTGAAATAAATTCTGGGACTGGTTTTAAGGGATTTATTAGGGTTTCGTAAATGTCTACGATTTTATCATCTTCCCAAGTGATCAATGCAATCTCAATCAAGTCACGATCGCTATCAAGCCCAGTTGCCTCAATATCACAAATGACATATCTCTTGGTGCCCATGAGACAATAATACAAAATTTGATCTCTTTAGGCCAAGTTCTTGGCCAAAATATGATATTTAAAGCACAATTTCTAAATGAAATATAAGATTCCCGAATCCTGGCTTCCCTACTTATCAGAGGAAATGACAAAACCCTACATGATTGATCTGGTCAATTTCATACAAAAAGAGAAAGCAGAAGGAAAAATAATATTCCCAGATGATCAATCCGTCTTTGAGGCCCTAAAACTCACTACCTTCCAAAATGTGAAAGTTGTTATTCTTGGACAGGATCCTTACCACGGGGAGGGTCAGGCCCATGGTTTAAGTTTCTCAGTAAAAAAGGGCGTGAAGCTCCCACCTTCCCTGATAAACATATACAAAGAATTAAGTGACGATCTTAAAATTGTTCCTCCACAACATGGAAACCTTGAAGCTTGGGCGAAAGAAGGGGTTCTCCTTCTAAATACAGTTTTAACTGTTGAATCCTCAAGAGCTGGAAGTCACCATGGTAAGGGCTGGGAAAAGTTCACGGATAAAATTATAGAAATACTCAATGAAAAGAAAAATCACCTCGTCTTCATTCTGTGGGGTAGTCCAGCACAAAAAAAGGCATCAATAGTCGATAATAAAAAACATTTGATCCTAAAAAGTGTTCATCCATCACCACTTTCTTTCTATAGAGGATTTTTAGGATCGAAGCCCTTTTCAAAAACGAATGAATATCTCAAGGCCAATGGGATTAAGGAAATTAACTGGTCTTTATGATTACTTTATTCTTTTAACCATGGCCAAATAGAAAGGACCCCACCCAGTTGTATCAGGCAACACTTGCCAACCATATTCAGTAGGCTCACCAAAAGGAAACTCTTTTCTAATTAACTCAAACCTACCTTCTCTTTTCTGGTAGAGTTTTTTAATGATGTCATCATTTTCTAAAGGCGAAAGGGCACAAGTCGAATACACAATAGTGCCTCCTACTTTGACGATATCAAGAGCAGAAGCAAGCATAGCAAATTGCGAGATAGCGATCGCCTTAGTTCTTCCTTGGGCCCAAAGTGACAACTCTTTTGAATCCTCTAAGACATGACGTTCAGATGAACAAGGAGCGTCCAATAAAACTTTGTCATAAATGGATTTCTGATAAAGACTCCACTTAGTGGCATCGTGTCCAGTGACTGTATGATTTTTTTGTTCAGACTTAGGTAGATAGTCATCAAATATGCGGTGAATTCTTGCTCTTCTCGCTGCAGAACGATCATTTGAAACAAGGAGTCCCTGATTTTTTAATTTTAAAGCACAAAGAAAACTCTTACCACCGGGAGCAGCACATAGGTCCACAACCTTATCTCCTGGACGTAAATCTAGCGCCTCGACGGGAAGTATGCTGGCGGCATCGAGAGGATAATAATTAAGGTATCCCTCTTCTGTTTTCTCTGGAGATGGAAAAAGATCACCCACACTATGTTCAAAGGAAATTCCAGTTATCTGAACGGGAGTCTCCTTGAAGTGAAACTTACTAAAGGGATTGATCACTGCAACATGTTTTTTTTGAGCGAGTAGAGCTTCTTTGAGACGAGGCCACCTCTCTTTGAAAATCGAAGAGTAAAAAGCTTCAAAACCCTCTGGTCCTTTTTCGTTCATAAGAAAAGTATAACATTAAACTAAATTTTTAGGAGCATAACAAATTGACCTCTCCTCCATTAATCGGAGAAGATGTCACAATGAAGATTTATCTAATTCTTTGTCTAATGTTAATGACTCAAACCATAGGGGCAAAACTTATGAAATTGGAAACTGCAACTCTGGCCGGTGGCTGTTTTTGGGGAATGGAAGAAATTATAAGAAACATTCCTGGAGTTATTAAAACGACTGTTGGCTATACAGGTGGCAAAGTTGAAAATCCAAATTATGAAATCGTCAAATTAGGAACATCAAATCACGCAGAATCTGTACAGATTGAATTTGATGCAAATAAGCTCTCTTTCACTGAACTATTAGGATTTTTTTTTAGAATGCATGATCCAACAACATTAAACCAACAAGGAAACGACAAAGGGACGCAGTACAGATCTGTTATTTTTTACCACTCTAAGGAACAAAAGCAGTTGGCGCTTGAAACGATAAAGAAAATCAATGACTCAAAAAAATGGCCAAGACCCATTGTTACCGAAGTTGTCGAAGTTTCAAAATTTTATCCTGCTGAAGACTATCATCAGGATTACTTACAAAAAAATCCAAATGGGTATACATGTCATTGGTTAAGAAATTAGTTCTCGAGACATTTTAATGCACTCGAAATAATTTCATCTAATTGAAAAGGTTTTGAAATATAGCCATCTACACCTTTAATAAGTGCCTCTTGAATTGAGAAATCCGCAAAACCTGAAATCAAAATCACAGAGGTTTTTGAGTGCGGATTTGTTTTTACGAATTCTAAAAGTTCTAGTCCTGAACCTCCAGGCATACGAATATCGGAGATAACGAGATCAATCTTTTGATCCTTTAAAATATCCTGAGCGGCTAATACGCTGCCGGCCACAAAAACTTGGGCGCCCAGATATTGAAACTCAGAGGCAATGATTTCTCGCAAATCGATCTCGTCATCAACCACCAAAATAGACTTACCCAAAAATAAATTTTCAGTCATAGGATGAATCTAACAGAACAGGGTGATTAATGTAGAATTAAGACTACCTAAAGGTTACGCTTTGGCAATAATTGCAGCCACTTAGAAGTAGTATCTCGCACCAAAAAGGAGATGCAACTCGAGGCCAGTTCTTCCAATGAAGTCAACGATAGGTGCGACTTCGCCAAAAAGATCCGACTGACTGTTTGGATTATAAACGAGACCGACCGGAAGCCTAACTCCAACCTCTGGTGAATCTGAGAACTCCATTCTTCCACCAATACCGTAATGAAGATCTAAAGCATAAATATCATTCAAATAAAAAGATTCAGGACGATGAAAGAGGTAATCCGAATGTAGACTTAGATTGGTTGATCGACCCAGTGACATCGCGAAGCCACCATCAACCGCATGGGAGGAATCCATCCAGTACTTGCCATTTAATCCTGTTGGATTACCAACTGAGACCCCAAGCCCAAGTTTGTTGGCCCATGTAGGAAGGGATAGAGTGATTAAGCTTAAAATAATGATGATTCTCATAAGACTCCAAATAAGATTATGTAAGTCATTTTATGAACCTGATTAAAGGCTGTCAAAGACCTCTCTATGAAAATTTTACTCATTTTGAATTCTTATTCACAAAGAAAAACTTAAAAGCCCTAAGATTCAAATCTATGAAAATTTTGATTTTTACGCTCTTCTACTCAGCTACCATATTATCTAGATCTGTTGTACCAGATAGAGTTATCCTTCCTCCCCTCGATTTGTATTCACCGAGAAATAAAACTTTAGAAAACGGTGAAAGAATTGTGAAAGTAACGACATTTGATAAATATGGAAAATTTCACCAAAATGGTGGAGAGATGAGAATATCAAATGAAGCTTATCAAAAATATCTGCGTGATGCTGATGCTGTCTTTGAAATGATTCCTTCTGAATTTTCACGAGATGAAGAAAAATCTTCGCGAAGAGGTACTACATTTAGTATTGGAAACAATCTTGTGGTCACAAACTTACATGTATTGGATCCAAGTTTTGAAAACACGACCGATTGTGACGATTTTGAGATTAAAGACCCCAATGGGAATAAATTTTCATGTAAAGAGGTTCTTTTTTGTAGTGTTTATCAAGATGTTTGCCTAATTGAAATGAATACAAGAACTAAAACGAAGAGAGATTGTTTCTTTTGCTCTGGGATTAAATATCAGATCTCACTTGCGGATGGTGCATCCCTTAAACTTAGTAGCAAGTTACCAGATGATG
>CAMAYW010000255.1 GCA_945862475.1 Bacteriovorax stolpii | reverse complement strand
AAGAAACTAGAAATAAGATCGATAGGATTAAACTTACCTTCATGTGATCTCCATTGTTGCTGATGTTTTATTGCTACTATATTAACGAAATTTAAATTTTTGTCTTGATCAAGGAGTTAGAAAATCCTTTTCAGATAAAAAAAGTCAGGATAGCGTTTCCGTTCTGCAGTGTTTCTTTCCGAAAATATAATGTGTGTCATGATATTTGTATGAAGTTTTTTGTATTCTTTGCATCATTCATCTTCCTTTCGCAAAATGCTCATTCCCAAGATGACAAGGGGGTAGGGAGTTTTTGGTTCAAAGTCCTTCCAGAAAAAGAGTCTCTCTTAACCAAAGGTTCATCTACCGAGAGAGAGTTAAAATCGAAAATCTCAGCTCTTATTTGGAATATAAAAAAAGCAGAATTAAAAAATTGGAAAAAAGAATTTTTAAAATTTGGTAACGGTAAGGATCTTTTTCTTGTTCAAGAGGCCTATGAAACTGATGTGTTTCATTCAACAATCAACATTTTTAATGGATTTGAATGGAACCTAGGAGCTAGCTTTTTCTACAAGAAATATGCCAATGCAGCCACGGGGACCTTGGTTGGAAGTCAAGTTGAGGCCAGCGAAGTTCTCGTTAAACATTCACCAGATTATGAGCCAATTGTCGGAACCCCTAAGTCATCAACTTTTGCAAAATATCCAATTTCTGGGAAAAATGTAGAGTTACTTGTTGTGTCGGTTCATGGAATTAATTTTGAAACAACTGGCGCCTTTAGGCGTCAAATGAATCAAATTGAAAAAGAAATCACTAAACACCCCGGGCCAGTTCTTCTTGCTGGAGATTTTAATACTTGGAATGATTCTCGAACCACTTTCCTTAATTCACTTTGTGTAAAACTTGGCTTGACCGAAGCCCCTTACAAGAATGGTGATTCGCGAATGTCATTCGGGGGATATTACCTTGATCACGTTTTCACACGGGGCGCTGTTGTGAATTCTGCCGAAGTGGTGGCAGATTCTATAGGGAGCGATCATAAACCCTTTCTCTTGGAATTAACCATTCACTAATTATGAAAATATTCATTCTATCTTTTTTATTAATACTAGCGAATTGCTCCCATCAACATGGACATAATCATGCTAATAAACACATGCATGTGAAGTCTCATGAGATTTTAATTGCTGATTTTGAAGATCCCAAAAGAGATCTTTGGCAGAAACCTGACTTCGTATTAAAAAAAATGGGTGATCTGAAAGATAAATCCATCGTTGATATCGGAGTTGGAAGTGGATATTTTTCTCATTACTTTTTAAAGGCGGGAGCGTTGGTCACGGGTGCAGATGTCGATGATAAATTTCTCCAACACGTTAAAGAAAGATTTTTATCATTTAAAAAATTTTCAACTCATAAGCTAGAGTTCAATGATCCAAAGCTTAATGGATTGAAATTTGATTTTATTTTTACCTCAAATACCTATCATCATATTGATAACAGAGTGGATTACTTGAGAAAGTTAAAGCAAGCTCTTGGTCAGAACGGGAAACTAGTGATTGTTGATTTTAAAAAGAATGCTCAGAATTCTGATTTTGGTCCACCTCTTTCAATGCGTGTAGATTATGAAACAGTGATTCAAGAATTACAGCTTGCAGGATACTCCCCTTATTTTTCTTCTCAAGACGAACTACCCAATCAGTATTTAATTATCTTCAAAAATAATTAATCTTTACTTTCGATTGATGTAAATCCTTTTAACATTTGGTTTATACTATCTTTAATTGTAAACGAGGATTTATGGATAAATTTACTCCCTTAATTAGTCAAAGAGACAACCTTAATGAGCGAGAAAAAGATCTGACTCTCATTTTGGATAATATATCTGAAGGTTACTGGATATGGTTTGTTAAAGAAGATTATGAATATATGTCCCCTAGATTTTGGGAGATTTTTGGTTTTAAACCTGAAGAAAAAAAACATCATCCGAGTGAATGGCAAGCGATCGCATTTAAAGAAGATTTACCTTTGGTCTTTCAAAAGCTCACTGATCACATAAATTCAAAAGGGAAGGTTCCTTTTGAACTGGATGTTCGCTATCACCATAAAGATGGGTCAACGGTTTGGGTGAATTGCAAAGGTAAAGTTGTTGAATGGGATAATGAAGGAAAACCCGTTCGAGTTATTGGAACACATCGTGATATTACGCTTGAGAAAAAAATCCAGAATGTAAATAACGAGATCTCTGATTTAAGAGCAAGATATATTGAGTACTCATCTGAAAAACAAAAATTTTTTCAACATCTTCTTGGGAAAATTTTAACTTTAACTGAAAGTGGATATGGGTTTATAGGTGAAATCAAACAAGGCAATGAAGGGAAATACCTCAAAACCTATTGGATTAGCGACATATCCTGGGATGAGACAACAAAAAAATTCTATGATGAGAATGCTCCCAAAGGCTTTCTTTTTAAAAACCTACAAACACTTTTTGGGCATGTCATAAAAACAGGGGAGCCCCTTTTAACTAACGAGCCCAAAATGCATCCTTCATCTGGTGGTATACCCAAGGGTCATCCACCTTTAAACTCATTTATGGGGATTCCCATTTACTACTCTGGAAAATTTATTGCTATGGTAGGGGTGGCGAATAGACAAAACGGGTATCATGAAGATCTTTTGACACTACTTAAACCTTACTTTGATGTCATTGGGGAGATGATTCACGCCAAACTTATTGACGAAGAACTTCAAAACCAAATCAATTTTACTATTCACCAATCAAGACTTGCTTCAATAGGTCTCTTGGCAGCAGGTGTCGGTCACGAAATAAATAATCCTCTCACGATCATTTCGGGGCAGCTCTTTTTGTTAGAAAATTATCTCATTCACTCTCATCGCTATGACGATGAAACAAAAAAACGATTCGTTAAAATGAACAATAGTATTGAGAGGATCTCTAACATCGTAAAAGGCCTTAAGACCTTTTCAAGAAATGATGAAATGGAATTCAAACATTTTAATGTCCTAGAACTTGTTAAAGAAACGACAGACATGTTGTTAGATATCTATCGAAAGGAAGGGGTAGAGCTTATTTTAACGGGAGAAATGAAGCCTTGTTTCGTTCTAGGAAGTCGCGGTCGGATTCAGCAAGTTTTGGTGAACCTCATCTCTAACGCAAAAGATGCAACCTTAGAAAGGGCATCCCGTAAGATTGAAATCGAATTATCTTCAGATGAAGAGAGTATTAAAATTGCTGTTCAAGACAATGGAAGTGGGATCACTGAAGAGATAAAAGATAAAATTTTTGACCCTTTCTTCACAACAAAAGAAATAAAAAAGGGCACTGGGATTGGTTTATCGATTGTAAATAATATAGTTAAAGATCATTTCGGTAAAATTGAACTTGAAACTCAAGAGAATGTAGGGACGAAGTTTATTGTTACACTTCCATCTTCTCACCCAGATGAAGATATCGAATCAGGTCATATCTCATCACAGAATAAAAAAGGCATAAAGTTCAAGAAAACCATTTTAGTCGTTGATGATGAAGAAGACATTAGAGATTTCTTAAAGGATGTTCTCTCTGACTTCTGTGAAAATATTGTTCTCGCATCTGATGGAGTTGAAGCAATTGACGTTTTAGATCAAAGTAAAATTGATCTGGTCATTACTGACATTAAAATGCCAAGACTTGATGGGTTTAAGCTCCTAGATCACACAGTAAATCATTTAGGTGAAAAAAGACCAAAGTTTTTGTTTATTTCGGGGGGAGTGGATCTTACTCCATTGCAAGATGAAATGCTCGCAAGATTCTCTCATGGGGTCATCCAGAAGCCATTTAATCCTGAAGACATCAAGAGAACAATTTTTGAGCTATTTCCAGAGATTTAATTCTTTGGTTTATTCAAGTTAAGATAATGGAACTCAAATACACCATTGAGGACTTCCTCCTCAGGAAGCCACTTCTCAGTTTGATCTGAGAAGTCTCTGACTAAATATTTACATTCGAAAGCTTCTTTTTTGATTCCAATAACAGCAATAGTTTTTTTGCCCATCGTTGCAACTGATGGAAGACCTCTTGCGATTTTATCTCCTAAAAACGTTCTAACTTTACTAATGGCCTCTTTTTGGTAAGCGAGAGGTTTCTCCAGCTTATGAGCGTGAGTTGTGCAGATATTTTCTTTTATCCAATTTTCTTCAAGGTCACTTTTCGAGCAGGTTTTATCTAGAAAACATTTTATATTTTTGAATTGATTACCAATGAATAAATCATCACTCTCACGACAACTATTTT
>CAMAYW010000254.1 GCA_945862475.1 Bacteriovorax stolpii | reverse complement strand
AAGCTCTGGATCAAATTTAGGAAGATGATCACTTAATAGATTATCCGCACGAGCAAAGAGTTCGTTTGAGACCTCTAGGATTTCTCCCCCTACAGAAAGATTAAAAGAAGAAAGTGGATCAAAGGGGCCCTTGTCTAGAATTTCCTCAGGTCGAGTGGGTTTAAAGGCATCAAGAACAAGGTTTTTATATCCCAAATTCACCACTTGTTCCTGGGGAATAGATTCAAGACTAAAAGTGTCTTTAAATTTCGTGTAATCAATTCCAGAAATATTAAGCTCTTTTAAAATAAGTTTTGTGACCTCAGCATTGAACAAAACACCTTTTAAGTCTCCATTACAAAGACTCACAAGACCCTTTCCTCTATCAGGTCCCGCAAAACAGTGAAGGAAAATACAGCGGAAGCCATCGTTGGCCCCTTGGTGAAGCATGAATTTATTATCTTCTGCCTCCACAATAAAAATCCCAAGACCCATGAGGGAATTCATAAACTTTTTGCACCCCTTATCAGTGCCAAAAAGCATGAGTCTTGCGGTATCGTGAGAAATGCCGTGAGATCCATTTATGTTATGATAGGCCTCTTCAAGGTGCTCCAAAAAATGTGCCATCGCGTGAGTGGTTCCCATTCCGCCAGCAGCAAAAGAAGGAAACATCTTACGAGTTCCTTCCACCATTTCATTGTTATCCTTATACCCATTTGCATAAGTATGACTTGAATTTGTGTGCTGATCAAAAGTCCAGTCTTCCATCTCAAGTCCATCTAAAAATGGTCTTGTGAGCTCTAAGATGGATTTCCCTTCAAGTTTTTCAATTAAATATTCTAAAACTAAAAACCCACCACCAGAGTATTGAAACTTCTCTCCTGGAGGGTTTATGACTTTCACTGGTTCATAACCATACTCAGCGTTTCCTTTAAGAAAATCTCCAATCGGTGGCATTTTTCTATCGGCGGGAACACCGTTAACGTAATGAAGATTAAGAGCAGCGTGACTCATAAGATGAGAGAGTCTCACCCCTGGTAAATCAAGTTCCGGAAGAAGCTCACTCACGAGAGTCTCTAGAGAAATATTTTTCTTTTTAAAGTATTCAATCGCAAAAGCACTTGCGACCGATTTACTAAGAGAGGCCATCTCAAAATAAGTCGATTTATCACAACTTCCAAAACTTAACGTCTGGTGGTCATGACTAGAAGTCATGATGGTGATTTGGGCGTCATGGATCCCTTGCTTTTTAAAGGCGTCCAAAAGTTTTTCATGAAGTCCATTTAAGGGATGAAGAGAGATGCGTTTTTTTGTGATCTCCCACAAGGCCAATTGAGCGTTTTTAATTTCTTCGTCTTTTGAGTTATGAATTCTTGTTTTTAAAATGGATAAAAGCTCTCCTCCCGTTTTCCCAGCTGCACTCACAAGAAACTTCATGCCGAATTTTTCTAGATACGTAGCACCTAGGGATTTTAGTTCCACTCGCACACTTTCTTCTTCAGAGAAAACTTTTTCCTGCTCACTTGAGGCCATCTTATCAAGGGTCTTTTTACTCTCTCCAATATCTCCGTGAAAGGAAGCCGCTTCCAAGATATCACTGAATTCAAAAGCCTTAATGGTTTTTTCTGCCACGGCCTCGTCAACGGCAATTTGCTTTGCCATTTTAGATGCAAACTTTAGGCTTCCGCACATTTCAAAAAAATAATTAAAGCGGATAACATAGGAAGAAATCTTAAATTTCTCAGGATCAAGACTTAAAACTTCTCTCCACGGATCAGTTGAACTTCTAACAGAATCAATCGTAAACGGAAGAAAAAGCTCCGTGGCAAATTCCACTGGTTTTTTATCCGTCATGAGTTTAATCATGAGATTCAGCGCAACAGGGTACCACTTCTCGGTTCTTTCATCCCACTTAACTTGAACGATCTTTTTATCATTGGATTTATCTTTACGAATAAAATTGTATTCTTCATGAGCAATTTTTAAAAAATCCTGAAGAGAAAATCTTCCGTGATAAATCTCATGCCACACTTCCCAGCGGGATCTCTCAGCGGTCGCGAGATCATCCATCACGCGCACCGGAGTGCCAGCAATAATGGATGGCAATGCCACACAACCATTACCAGAGAGCCAGTCGGTGATGTACTGAAGACTTTGGAAAACATTGTAGCGGATTTCATCCGGGTGGTTATTCGCGATAAAATCCGATTCTCTCATGTCTGAAACAATAAGGGAGCGCGGGAAAAGTGGATCCTCTTTATCAAGACCCTTAATATCTGGCCCATGAATAAAATCTAAAATTTCTTTATGATATTTTTCATCTAATAGTGACTTCACCATCGTTTCTAATTTAGTTGAATCACCCTTTTTATGAAATTTCCACGCCTCTAAAAGGGCAAGACCTAGTCTCACAAAATCCGGGTGGGCCACCCAAAATCCAGAAAGATCTCGCTTCATCTGGGTGATGACATCTCGGATGTAGCCCTTAATCGTCACTTGGTAAGAGGGTGAACGAAGATCTGTTGTCGTGGGAAGAATGCCATACATGCCTCCCACTTTAATTCCTCCACGAGATCCCACCACATCGGCCAGGAGATCATGAGAAGCTTTAATATATTTAATCACAATATCTGGATCCGCTTTCACAGGAATTCGATAATTAGAATCTTCTTTAAAAAGTCTCGCCGTAGAAGCGAGATAATCATGCCACCCAAGACTTGCTCCCACAAAATACGGATAAAGCTCATCCATGATTTCATGAGTTCTAAAAACCGCTCTTGGGTTTTCAAGCACAATCATAAGCCTAATGCTTCCCGCGGCGTAAGTCGGATAAGTTTTTTTAAGTAGCCTCTCCGCGTGCTCAAGCATAATACGGATGTATCTCGCTTCCTCTTCGTTTTCTAACTTTGGAACATAGAACGCCAGGGCCTTAGGGTTATGCCAGTTCTTAAAAAAATGCATGGCAAAGTCATACATGTGAAGAGGAATTGGCTCCCCTTTATAGAAAAGAAAAAAGCAAGGTAGAGCAAGACCCGGGAAGCGCTTAACAGGAAGTGAGAGCTTCGTTTTTTCTAGCTCATATTTTTTTCCGTTTTCTTCCAATGAGAGATTGCCATCTAGGCATCTCGTGAGATTCACTCCCGCATCCACAAGGTCCTCGTGAAGTGGAGTTTTTGAATCCTCATCATCCGCTCCCCATTTTGGAAGAGATTCATGAGTGGTGAGAAGTTCTTTCACGATCTCTGGTTCATCTTTAAGCTTTCGGTGATAAGCATTCATCGCATTGATAGAAAGCTTTGCTGAATCAGGTGGCCCAAAGAGAGTCACATGGGGACCTTGTAGAAAATCTGGAATACGAGCAATGGGTGCTCCCCCAGATTTTGCGTAGTCCGCTCTTTTGGGGCCTATCACAATTCTTCCATCGGAGTCTTGTTGGCCAAAAATAGTTTTGTAATCTGAACTTAAATAATCTTTTTTAAATTCATCATTATAAGCTTTAAGGGCCTTGGTTCTATCATCAATAAATTTTCGATCTTTAATTCGTCTCTCTAAAACAAGTTTTAGTTCGTCTTTAACCGCATCGTAGAGTTCTGTTACAAAGCGAAGAGACTCCGATCCCTCTAGTCCCTTAGGTTCACCCATCATCAAAAGATCTGGATTCCCAAAAACGGGAGTGGCAGATTTTAAAATATGCGCTTTTAACTTCGGGGAAAGAAAATCATCGTAGTAAGGGATTTCTGATTTTTTCAAACTAACTTCCTCGGTAAGAAGAAATACCAAATGGATTAATGATGAGAGGCACGTGGTATTTTCTCTCAGTACTCTTCACCCTAAAAGTGATGGGAGTATTTAAAAAGAAATGCTCTTGCCCCTTATAATACTCTTCAATATGAAAAGTAAGGCGATAGTCCCCCACTTCTTTAGGGCAATCAAAAACGATTCTTCCATCGGTATTTGTTTTATCGACTCCAATCTCTCTCCAGCCCTCAGAGATTTTTCTTTCTAAAACGACAGTGACTCCTGAAGCAGGAGCACCTTTAGTCGTATCAAGGATGTGAGTACTGATCATATAACCTACTTTTTAAAATTAAATTTAACGTCTGGAATTCCCGTCTCAGTAATTGTAATTTCTTGAGTAAGAGTTCCAAAAACTTCATGCCAAGCTTCCAGTGTATAGTTTCCTGGAGGTAAATCTTTTATCTCAAATTCTCCTTTGGCATTTGTAACAGAAAAGAAAGAGTGATCCATCACGGCCACATAGCCGGTCATCCAAGGGTGAACGGAGCACTTCGCTTGAAGA
>CAMAYW010000253.1 GCA_945862475.1 Bacteriovorax stolpii | reverse complement strand
CAAGTGTTGTTCTCAATACTGGAGGATTACCTGAATCAGTTCATCATAAAAAGACTGGCTGGGTCCTTCCAGATCTAACTAATAAAAGTGTTGAGGAATGGTGGAGTGGCATGGGCCCAGAATCATATAAAAGAATATCAGATGAATGTTATGAACATACTTTAACTTCTCACGGCCTCAATAATTGGAAAAAACTTTTTGGTTTATTATTGAAAAATGAAAATAGCAGTAATTCTTAATACTAATAAGCTTGGTGGTGCAGAAAGAAGCTTAATTGAACAGTTAAAAGTTATTTCTCATCAGCATGAGTTTCATTTCTATTTTCCTGAACTTAAAACTTCTCATAGTGAGTTAAAAGAATTTCTTTTAGATAAAGGGTTTACGAATTTTGACTCTATACGATACCCGTTTTTCGTTTACCAACTTTCCAGAAGTAACCTGATTGGATTACCCATTTTCATAATGAAGGCCCCACTTTTAGTTTACTATTTGTTTCTTTGGCATAAGATTTTTAAAAACTATTCAACATTCTATCTAAATGGAAATAAAGCCTGTCTTCCAGTTTTTTTGTGGTCATTTTTTTTTCGTAAATCTGTTTCATTTATTTGGCACTTCAGAGATTATCCTTCACCCAAAGCCTTTACTGTCTTAGGTTATATATTTTCAAAATGTAAAAGAAATTTTAAAAATCTCACACTTGTTGCAAACTCGTTTGCAGTGGGTAAAGAACTTACGCCTTATTTTCCTTCAGTAAAAATAATAACTTTATATAACCTCCCAGGAGATCTACCTCAACTTCCAGCTCCAGAATCTATTGAACGAATTGGCATTGTTGCGATGTTAGCTCCTTGGAAAGGATTGCATGATGTTCTTCTATCGATTGCGATCCATAAGAAGGAACTTAAACTTCTTGGGATTAAGAAGTTCACTTTTTATGGATCGAGCATTTATCAAACAGATGGGGTTCATAAAAATTATGAACATGATCTACAAGAACTTTGCTCAAAATTAAAATTGGGGCAATTTGTCGAGTTTGCTGGCCTTAAAAGGCCGGAAGAGATTTATTCACAGATTGACCTCCTTATCCATCCGACACTAACGGCCGAGCCATTTGGTAGAGTAATTATTGAAGCGTTTAAATCAAGAAGGCCAGTCATAAGCACTGGGATTGGTGGTGCCGGAGAATTAGTCACTCATGAACAAAATGGACTTGTTTACTCTGCCTATGATAGCGCCTCGCTCTTTAACTCTTTGAAAAGACTTGCTCAGAATAATGAAATGGTTACTCACATAACCTTCAACGCTTTCGAAAAACTTAAAATCCTTGAGGAAGAGGTTAAAGAGCAAATCATTAATCTCTTCCCCCCTGAAGGCTAAATTTTCTCTCTAACCATTAACTTTTAAACTGTTAATATTTTATTATCCACTCCTTTAGGATTCAAATGGTTGTATCAGCAGAAGTAACACAAACTAACACTGAAAATGAAGTGACATTTTTAAATGGTTTAGTTGTGTTTCAAGTATTTAAATGCGAACGTGGCCTAGATGCTTCCGAAAAAAATCTAATTGAATCAAAGTCTGATAACGTGGTGGCCCCTCTTAGAATTGTTAATGATTCTTTTACAAAAAATGAATTACAGATAACCTCTCCATTAAGTTCAAAGTCAAAAAATGAAAACATAGCTTCTGGGCAATCGGCTGCTTCTTCGGAAAAAGGAAGCCAAGCGGAAAGTGACTACCACTATTTGGAAGAAGAACAGATTCAGGAATTAAGTGATGTACCTAAAAAGAAACGAAAACCAATTCTTAAAAATATTGATACTACCAAAATTGAGAAATTTAAAAAGAAAAAATTTGGGAATTTTAGTTTTAAATCTGTTTGGGGCAAAAAAAATGAATCAGGCCTTAAAGAAAAAAAGAAGATGGTCAATCTTCCAACAGAAGATGAGCTAAATTTCTTTTTCAGGGCTACAAATGACGAGCTTCTGTATAATCTAGGCATTTCATTCTATAAGGATTTCAAAAATGGCATAAAACATTTTGCCTTTGCCCACGTTAATTCTCCAGAATCACAAAAAAGATCCATCCTTGGAGTGGCATCACTTATCAAATATTTTGAGGATAATAAGATCTTGATTATTACGAGTGATATGGATAATTCATTTTTTGCTCCATTTAAAAAAGAATCTACGGAGACGATTGTGGAAATTTCGACTTTGCCGGGATTTAAATATGCGATCCATCAGTGTTATTCCCTATGCTATCTGGAAGTTGAAGAATTAGCTCGTCGATCAAAGAAAAGCAAAGTGAATGTCTTGCCTACGGTCATTAAACGATTAATGGATGATTATGATGTCGTTATTTGTGACTTTCCGCAAATCGAGGAGAGAAAAGATCAGTATGATATTTATCTACCACTTCTTCAAATTATTGAGAATGTTACATTTACTATAAGTCTAAAAAAATCCCGATTCTCTGAAATTAATGAGCTTCGTAATTATTTTTCAAGTTATAAAATTAAAATTAAAGGTTCAGTTGTTGAAAAAAACTCTTATCAAGAAGGGATTAGGTAATGGAAGCTCAGTCAGATCAATTAAAAATTTTTCAAGACGAAAGTAAAAAGTCGAAAAACCTTAAGCTTGTTGATAGTCAAAAATTTAAAGGTCGAAAATCTTATTATCAGATCATGGATCCGGATAATCTCAGTGCCGTTGGGTTACCATACCTAGAAGATTTTAGAAGAGGGATTAAGAATTTTGCATTTTGTTCAACTAATTATAAAGCTTCTCAACAAAGAACTATCGTAGCACTTGCAAGCTATTTCGAACATTTATTTGATCTGAAAATTTTGATCGTTTCTGATTCATTGCTTAAAGGGATGTTCAAAGACTTTATTCGTGCAGGTAAAAATGTAAGAATTAATTTGAATCACCCAGATCTCAATGCAGAAATTGTTCAATTTTATCATCACTTCGATTTCTTTGATATAGGTCTGGAAAGATCCTATACAAAAGAAGTCATGCAAAATGTTTTATCTCAGTATGATCTTATTTTTTGGGACACCCCAATGCTCTCGCAGCATCATGAAACTCATACTATTTTGAAAAAAATTGCACACAATTTTGAGTCAGTTTCGATCGTCGTGCCCCCATCCGCTTCCAGGGGGAATGGCATCGAGGAGCTTAAAAAACACTTTGAAAGCTTTGGGATAAATATAGCAGGGGTTTTATTAAAAAATATGACGGGGCTTGAAGATTGAAAAAAATTAACTATCTTCTTCATAATGTAACAGTGATTAATTTCTTACTTTTAGCTAAGTTGGCATTTAGATATCGTTTTGTAACAGTTCTCGCTTTTATCAGTTTAATTTTACTAGTACCATATATCTATTCAACTCAACCTGTTATTTACCAAAAAGAAGTTTTTTTTAAAATTTACAGTGATAAGAGAATGAGTGATTTACTCCAAGAAGTCACTGCTGCGCAAACAATGCCGGAAGTCTTGGCCGTTGTTAACACTTATGATTTCACAACTAGACTGTCTGAGCACCTCGTGAAGTCATCTAACTTTAAAGATTTAAATCTTGAGCATCCTAAAGTTAGGAATGGGTCTATGATGACCTCTTTGAGAAAATGTAAAGAATCTCAGTGCCGGGTCAAGATCGTCAGAAATTTAGTCCCAAATCTCTTTTCAATCACTTCTGAATCTTTAACAGGAAGATTCAGTTTGAAGATTACCACACGCTCTTCCTTTACGACCTTGGAGATTTTACGATGCTTCCAAAAGACATTAGAAGACATAAGGTTGGAGAGTGCTACGGAGCTTGCTAAAAAGCAACTCAAGCAAATGCAGGATATGGCAGATAAAAGTAAAGCAGAAATAGAGTCAAAAGATGGTTTTGAAAAAGTTGCATCTAGTGATTTTTTAGATGCCTTGATCGCTCAGAATAAAAATAAAATCATTACCTTGTCCAATAGTTTAATTCAAGATGACAATCGCTACTATGCTCAAAGTGTTCAGTTAAAAGAGAGTAACCTAGCCTCTGAAAGTCTAATTGAGGTTCAGGAAAAACTTAGCTATGAAAATTATACGAAAATCAATAAAAAGATTGAGGATTTAAGGCAAAATATTGCTTCAATTAATTCAACCCCTTTTGGTTCACGAACTCAGACAGATGAAACGGTTTTATCGGAACTTAAAAAAGAATTGTTACTTAATGAAGAAGAGATTAAGAGAATAGGGCACGTTAAGCGGAATTTAACTCTCGATGATTCCTTTATAAATACACAGAAGGGGAATAAGAGTGCTC
>CAMAYW010000252.1 GCA_945862475.1 Bacteriovorax stolpii | reverse complement strand
ATTAACTTCGCCTTCAATTCAGGAGTAAAGGCAATCGAAGAAGCCTGTTATTCCTACTTGGATTGCGCTAAACCTGGGCAGAAAAAAGCCGCATAAATATTTTTACAAATGGATCTTTTATTTGAATACTAGACTCCAGCTTTATTGTTGGAGTCTACATGAATAAATTTTTCGGTATCATTTTCATTCTGACTTTTTCTCTAGTTAGTTTTGCAGATGAAATTCCTGCGAGCTGGACCAACATGTCCCTCCAATGTTTACCTTCCTCCATCCCTATGCCTCCAACGTCGAACCCTGATATCTATCGTCAAAGAAAGCTTCTTTGTTGTAAGTCCAAAGCGCAAGAGTTGATAAAACTCAATGAGATCAGAGCAAAGAACGAATATAACTTATTCATTCATTATTGCATGTCGAAAAGAGATTATTCTCTATAATCATTTTTGAGAAAAAGAACTATCTTTAAAAGTTCCAAAAACCAAATCCCAAATTGGTGAAGTGACTCCGTGATTCATTGTATCATCTACATAATGATGATAATGGTGATGATGTCTTAGGAAAGAGGCATAGCGATTTTTTGCAGGGTAAAGATGCAATCGACGATGAATAATTTCATAAAAAAAATACATACTGAGTAAGCCGAGTAAAAAGTATTTGGAAATATTTTGATGAATTAAAAAATGGAAAATGAGAGTTGTGCAAACTCCAAGAAAAACTGCCGTAAGTAATTTATCCTTCAAAGTAACAAAATAATTTTTTATATAATGATGTTTTTTGTGTTCCTTAAAAAAACGCGTTTTCTTGAGCATCCCTTTTGGCCAGTGTCCCAGGAAACGGTGGAGTACATATTCCAGAAATGTCCAAAAAAAGACACCTAAGATAAAATGAATCACATTTCCCATAAACTCTCCTTTGTGGGTGGTGCTCTAAAGGATAATGAATTTTATATAAATCAGAGACTCGCATTAGGCATCATTCTAAGGGCATGTTTTTTCAAGGAATATTGGTCAAAATCCTCAGGGGACTCATGTTTTATCACGGTGAGAATTTTTACTTGTTTAGATTAAAACTAGGTTTCAATTCATTGGAATTGGTTTAAAAAATCTAAAAAAGGACTTCCTATGAATAAACAAATTTTTACAATACTTTTTCTCCTCATTTCTTTTTCAGCTCAATCTTTTGATAAGACAGTAGACTTTGTCGATATGAATCGGTTCATGGGTAAATGGTATGTTGTCGCTGGAAGATTTACTGCGCTTGAAAAAAATATGTTTAATGCAGTTGAAACATATTCATGGAATTCTTCCCGCAATATGATTGAGATTGATTTCAAATATAATAAAGGCTCTTTTACAGGTCCTGTAAAAAAAATTCCTCAAAAAGGATGGATAAAAAATTCAAAAACGAATGCCCACTGGATCGTTTCTCCGATGTGGCCATTGAAATTTAATTATTTGGTCATCGGCCTTGGAGATGATTATGAATGGACGGCGATAGGTGTTCCGAATGAAGCGTATTTGTGGATTATGTCGAGAGACCCTCAGATGACAAAAGATAAGATTGAAGAGATTCTCCGAACGTTAGAAAATAATAAATATAATATTGATAACCTTGTTTATGTGGAGCATGACCTTTAAAAATATGGATCATTCACAGTTAATCATTACAGATGAGATTTTGGGCGAAGGGAAAGAAACAGTTAAGGGCGCCTTACTGATTGTTAATTATGTAGGTAAGCTTCAAGATGGTACCACTTTTGATTCATCTTACGATCGAGGGAAACCATTTCAGTTCGTTTTTGGTACTGGCAGAGTCATTAAGGGTTGGGATCAGGGGCTCGTAGGGATGAAAGTTGGTGGAACGAGGTCTTTATTTGTCCCTTATCATCTTGCTTACGGTGAAAGACAAATTGGTGAATTGATCAAACCATTTTCTGATTTATTATTTAAAGTGGAATTACTCGAAGTTTTAACGAGGGACTAGTTCTCATCTTTCTTCCATTGTTTATAAAATGGTTTACGACATGGCCTTAAAACTCTTAGAGAGTCCTTGTTAATTCCCTCGATCGTCCACTCTTTTTGAGTCGGATGAATCTCAACGAGACCCTTTCTTCCTGCAGAGTGAAGAGTCGCTTTTGAAGCTTTTAGTTTCCGATGATCACTATATTCAGCAATAAAGATATTTTGTTCACTTCCCGTTTTAGTTTGATCTATTTTAATTTGGCATCCAGTGAGGCGTCCTTCGGGGTGGTATATGAGAATCCTTTTACCATTTGGAAATGTGCCATATAAATTGTCTTGAGCAGTTTTAATCATGTTGCTCCCATCAATTCTTGCTCCAGGATTGATGACCTCTAGGCCAATTTTGATAGGGATATTTCCATTGTTTTCTATGAAAAAACGATTTTGAGACTCATACACTTGTATGGGGCCATATAAATAGGCAAGAAGCCAGTATTCTTCTTTTGGTATTTCAAACTCGTCAAGAATTCCTCTCTTATCCTCCGGATCGTCATTATCTAGAGGGTCATTGAAAGAATTCATTCTAGGTTGAGATCGATTGTCCTGTAGAGCAAAAAAATATCCACCTACAAAACCTAGCTCCCTTAGATATTGCCATTGAATCTCTGACCTATGAAGCCGGAGCCATTCCGGTGGATTATCATCTGGTGCCTGAAATCCTCCCCATTCACCTGCAATCGTTGATTTTCTATTTGTTGGAAGGCTTGGAAGATAATCATCCCAGTATTGAAATGAGGTTGTAAGAGTGTTTGGTAGAAGAATAGTCGAATCCGTTGTCGAATCAATGACAGTCGAAGCAATAGAAAAGTGATGATGAGTGTTTTTAAGTTTCTCTTCAATATCCTTGAAAACAGAAAAAAACTTATTCCTTAACTTTTCTTTTTCAGACTCATCATTAAAGTTGGCAAATGCCCAAATCTCTATTTCGTTACCGATAACCAAAAATGGGACAGATGGATGAGATTGATATTTAGAGTCTAGATAAAATAAATTCCAAAGAAGCATCCATTTTGCCCAAGGAAGGCGGACATCGACGTGATCCCAGTTCGCAAAGCTTGGTTGTAAGATGGATGTCATTCCATGTTGTTGTGACATATTGATCCACTTCGTTCCAGGATCCTTATAGAAGCGAATTGAATTTATACCAATTTCAGAAAGCTTTTTAAGAATTTCATCATTGATTGGCGCATTAATCGCGATTCCTTTCACCGGAGATTTTTGTGAGAAAGGAAATATCTTTTTAGACTTTTTAATATTTCTATATTGGAAGGCAGACATATCTTTAAAAAGTGAATAGGGACTTTTTCCATCAAGTAAGATCCAAAACGTGGATAAGGAAATACATACAAGAAGGAAAGAAATAACACTGTCATAGATGGATTTTGTTAGTTTACGATCAGTTTTCCAAGACACATCCTGTTTAGAAAGTGAATGAATAACACCTGAAAAAGATGTGTATATTTCTAAAGGGATCAAGAAAAAGGAAAAGATGAAAGATTTAATCACATAGATGAGGTGATAATTTTTTAGTTGCAGGAACCAAGAGGATAGGAAAAAAAAGATAAAAATTAGGAAGCTTGTTTTTATGAAAAAATCATTTCCTGCAAGTGAGACCATTCCAAATCTTGAAATGATGGTATCAAGCCCAATCTGATGGAATTGATTCAAAAAAAGAATTATCGCTATCACTACGAAAAAACCAAACAGGATACTTACCCAAGGTTTTATTTTCGAAAGACTTGAATGTCTTCTAAAAAGAAGAGACAGGGCCAGTGAGGAAACGACAGCTCCTAATTGAATGGTGAGATTCATTTGTAAAAATAGAAAAATACAATTGGTAAGAATCCAAGCTGTGATAGGAACACTTGATAGGTAGTGAATTCCATGGAGAGTCGCTAAGGGATCCTGAAATAGACTATTTTTATTCGTTATGAAATTGTCAAAAAAAGCTTTTGTATGTCCAGTAGACCAACGGATTCTTCTTTTAATAAACGTGTTCAAATCATGTGACATGATTTCACATGATCCGAAGGATGAATCATATCCGATAAAGAACTCATCTTTTTTACAGCGTGATAATTTTTTAAAATACCATTCAGTGTCTTCAGTGATTGAGTCTCCAAATAATTCAGAATCAAAGACCTCTTTTTTAAAAATGGCAGAGGTTCCAGTAAATGGAGTGCTTGTGTGACTTTTAAGTCGGATCAAATTAAGTAGTTCATTTCCCAGGTGATTTACAAATGAATCCCATGCATAGACGATCCCATTTCGTTTAATGGGAGATCTTCTCCC
>CAMAYW010000251.1 GCA_945862475.1 Bacteriovorax stolpii | reverse complement strand
CGAGGACTTGTTTTAATGACTCAGCATTTAGAGTTTTATTATCATATGCGACTTTTGCAAGGATTTCAAAATGAGTTAATGCATTAAACTCTAGTTTATTTTCTTGAAAAATCCTATCTGTCGCTGGGAAATGATAGGAAAAGATGCTTAAAACTTTTAAAACGTCGACATCTGCTTCCTGTAGTTTCTTTGCCGCTGCAATAGAGCTTTTACCAGTAGAAATGAGGTCTTCAACAAGAACAGCTTTTTGGCCCGCTTTAATAGAGCCTTCAATGGCATTTTGCCGACCATGGTCCTTACTAGAAGATCGAATGTACACGAGGGGCAACTGAAGGGCATGTGCTATCCAAGCTGCCCAGGGGATTCCAGCAGTTGCCGTACCAGCGATGACATCGACTTTTAGAGGTTTTATAGACTCAACAAACGCCTTAATAATTCTTTCTCGGGAAGAAACACTTGAGATAAGGAGGCGATTATCGCAGTAGACTGGGGACTTTATTCCTGATGTCCAGGTGAAGGGTTCCTCTGGTCTAAGGAACACGGCTTTTTCTTTTAAGAGGATGTTGGCAATTTCTTCTGCGGTAGACATTTATTCTCCTCTTAAAATTTCCAGAAGGGCAGCCTTTGGATTATTTGCTTCTGTAATCGGTCGACCGATCACCATATAATCAGTCCCGAGCTGAAAAGCCTCTAGGGGTGTTGTGACTCTTTTTTGATCTTGGTGTCCGGAATTTTTTGGTCTTATACCTGGTGTTACAGTTAAAAAATCACTTCCACAGATAGATTTAATAAGTTTAACCTCAAGGGGGGATGAAACGACTCCATCACAACCACTTTCTTTAGCAAGTTTAGCGTAGTGGAGAACACTAAGAGTTAATTCTCCTGGAATCTTCTGCTCAAGATTCATCTGCTCACTCGTTGTACTTGTGAGTTGAGTCACTGCAATTAATAGGTGAGGATGATAAGAAGACTTCATCGCTTCACTTGCCCTCTTCATCATGTCTGTTCCACCGGCCGCATGAACGTTAATCATATCAAAAGGTAGTTTTGCTAAGGCCTTAAGGGATTGTCCAACAGTGTTTGGTATATCATGTAGTTTTAAATCCAGAAAAACTTTAAACCCTTCATGATGCGCCTTTCGAACGATCTCTGGTCCTGCCCCATAGAAAAGTTCCATGCCAATCTTAATCCAAACTCTTTGATCTTTTAATTGATTAAGAAGGGAGTTTGCGATGCGAGCATCCGACGTATCTAAAGCAATAATAACTTTTTCTGGAGGTATCATTATAATGGATCCATGGAGTAGGTACTCCTCTCAATCGTTTTAAGGAGTGCTTCCGTTGTATCTAAAGAAGTCAGACAGAGAAGTCCCCGTTCAACGGCAATCCTTCTCATCTTGAATCCATCGGACTCAACATTTTTTCCTTTAGAAATGGTATTAATCACTAAGGCGACTCGGCCAGATTTTATTTCTTTAATGATGTCATCTTCACTTTGACCAATTCTTGCGATCGTTCGCACTGGAATGTGAGCAGATCTTAGAAGCTTTGCCGTTCCCTCGGTTGCAAGGAAATCAAATCCGATTTGATAAAAGCGTTTAAATAACTTTAAGGCTTCTTCTTTATCTTTATCATTAATCGTGGCCAGAATTGTTCCAGAATCTGGAATGATCACACCGGCAGCAACAAAAGCTTTATGAAGGGCTTTTTCAAAAACCTTATCTTTTCCCATCACTTCACCCGTTGATTTCATCTCAGGCCCAAGAGCAATTTCGACATCAGAAAGTTTCGCAAAAGAAAAAACCGGCGCCTTCACTGCCACAGAATCTTTAGGAGGGAGTGTGCCATCTTCAAAACCTTGAGATTTGAGTGATTGTCCAAGGATTGCTTTGGTAGCGATTTTTGCCATTGAGATACCCGTCACTTTGGATAAAAATGGCACGGTTCGAGAAGATCTTGGATTGACCTCAAGGACAAAAACTTCATCCTCATAAATAACGAACTGAAGATTAATAAGACCTTTTATTTTAAGAGCTTTTGTAATGGAAATAGTCGTTTTAGATAATTCATCAAGAATTTTTTTAGAAACACTTTGAGGAGGGTAAACAGCGATCGAATCCCCTGAATGGACACCCGCTTTTTCTATATGTTCCATAATACCAGGAATAAATACTGTCTCCCCATCGGAGATGGCGTCAACTTCCATTTCTCTTCCGATCATATACCGATCAATCAAAACTGGATGCGAGGGATTCACTTGAACAGCTCGGGTCATATAGTCTTGAAGTTCAGCTTCGCTATACACGATCTCCATTGCCCTTCCTCCAAGAACATAGGAAGGCCTTACAATAACAGGGAAACCAAGATGGGCTGATTTTTCAACCGCTTCATCCATAGAAGTAACTGTGCAACCAAGAGGTTGAGCTATGGAGAGGCCTCGAAGAAGTTCTTCAAATCTTTTTCTATCTTCAGCTTTGTCGATATCATCCGTGGAAGTTCCAAGTATCTTTACGCCTCTTCTTGCAAGAGGCTCCGCAAGATTAATCGCTGTTTGACCGCCAAATTGAACAATAACACCAATAGGATTCTCTTTTTCAACAATATGATAAACGTCTTCAAGCGTAAGAGGTTCAAAATAAAGACGATCTGAAATATTAAAGTCAGTTGAAACTGTTTCCGGATTATTGTTTATAATAATCGCCTCAAGACCCATGCTTCTGATGGCATCAATAGCATGAACAGTTGCATAATCGAATTCAATACCTTGCCCAATTCTTATTGGACCCGATCCAAGAACAACCACTTTCTTTTTAGAAGATGGTAGAACTTCATCTTCTTTCTCATAAGTAGAGTAGTAATAAGGAGTAGAGGATTCAAATTCTCCCGCACAAGTGTCCACCATCTTATAAACGGGAGTGATCTTATTGAGCTTTCGCATTTTAAAAATGTCATCTTCAGTACAAGACCATAATTGCGATATACACTTATCTGAAAACCCCATTCTTTTCGCCTCTAAAAGAAGCGAGATTGAGTTCTTTTCAGAACTAAGTTTTTTTTCCATTTCGATGATGTTTTTGATTTTTCCAAGAAATAAATAATCTATTTTAGTCAATTGATGAATTTCTTCTTCTGAAATACCCATTCTCATCGCCTCTGAAATGGCAAAAAGTCGTTCATCGTCCTGAATTAATATTTTATCAAGGATTTCATTTCTAGATTTGTTTTTAAATTGGGGAAGCTCTAAGTGTGTGATTCCAACTTCAAGTGAACGAATCGCTTTCAGTAGTGTCTCCTCAATCGTTCGTCCGAGTGCCATGACTTCGCCAGTTGCCTTCATCTGAGTTCCAAGACGACGATTCGCTTTTATGAATTTATCAAAAGGCCATCTTGGAATTTTACAAACGACATAATCAAGTGCAGGCTCAAAACAAGCATAGGTCTTTTTTGTAACTGGATTAATGATTTCATCTAATGTTTTGCCAATGGCAATCTTCGCTGCAATCTTTGCTATCGGATAACCTGTCGCTTTGGATGCTAATGCTGAAGATCTTGAAACGCGTGGATTCACTTCAATGACATAATAATTAAATGAGTTTGGATCTAGTGCATACTGAACGTTACATCCACCCTCAATTTTAAGAGAGCGTATAATTTTAAGAGCTGAGGTCCTGAGCAATTGATATTCTTTATCACTTAAAGTCTGGCTAGGAGCGAGGACGATAGAGTCTCCTGTATGAATACCTACGGGATCAATATTTTCCATATTGCAAACGATGATACAGTTATCATGACTGTCTCTAATCACTTCGTATTCAATTTCTTTATACCCAGCAATTGATCTCTCAATAAGGCACTGCTGAATTGGTGAAGCTGCAAGTCCAGAATTTCCGACAAGTATCAATTCTTCTTTATTCTTTGCGATTCCTCCGCCAGTTCCGCCGAGCGTGAAGGCTGGCCTTACAATAACTGGATATCCGATTTCCTCTGCAAACTCTAGGGCCTCAGAAAGTTCGTTAACGATACGGCTTTCTGGAACAGGCTCCCCAATTTCAATCATGAGATTTTTAAATAATTTTCTGTCTTCAGCTTTTTGAATCGTATCAACTTTGCAACCCAATAGTTGAACGCCAAGCCTTCTTAAGTGACCTTCTTCTTCTAATTTAACGGCAAGATTTAAAGCTGTTTGGCCCCCGAGAGTAGGGAGTAATCCATCAGGTTTTTCTTTATGAATAATTTTTAAAAGAAATTCTTTTGTCAGGGGTTCGATATAAACTTTGTGGGCGGTCTCTTTATCGGTCATTATAGTTGCTGGATTGGAA
>CAMAYW010000250.1 GCA_945862475.1 Bacteriovorax stolpii | reverse complement strand
CAAAAGTCATTTACTAAAAAAAAGGGCCCACATTCGTGGGCCCGAAACTTTTTATTGTGAAGGTTTACTACAATTATTTGTAGTATTTACGTAAAAATTTAGAAAGACCCATTTTATCGAGAGTCTTGATTGTTGAAGTAGCAAGTTTAAGACGGATCGTTTGACCAGACTCAGGATCGAAAACTTTTTTAGTTTTCAAATTTGGTTGCTTAAAAGTACGTGTCTTAATGTTTGAGTGAGACACTTTATGGTTGGCCTGACGGCTCTTTCCAGTTAAATCACATTGACGTGCCATAAATCGTTCCTTGTCGTTAGTCTTTAATGATAAAGTTCGATGAAGTTAACTTTTATTCGGCACCTTGGCAAGAGTAAAACTGAAGAATCTTGTGGACTTAACTCTTTGTCGGTTTCATACTCATTTCATTTCAAATTTCATTCTTAAAAGGTGGTCCTTCATGTCACTTAAACCCTTGAATATTAAATCAAAACTTCTTGAGGCTCCTAAATCGAATCCTCATTACGCACTTACAATTAAAGATGCGAAGCAAAAAAATATTTCTCTCGCTAATCCAAAGGCAACTCGGTCCCTGATTGCACTGATGGATTTAGCGGCCGTCAACGGTGGAGCTGCTTGTCACTGGGGAGGACCTTCGGCGATGACTGAAACATGGACGGCCCTTCATGGAATCATGTTTAAAGAAAAGAATTGGTTTGAAAAATTCAACTTCGTAAACGACATCGGTCACGCTGAAAATGGTATCTATGCTCTTCGAACTGTTCTTGGTTACGGAGACCTTACTTTAGAGAGCTTAAAAGGCTTTCGATCAATTAAATCTCAGTTAACTGGTCACGGTGAGTCTCATCTCTATCCTGAAGGTGTTCTTCTTTCTAATGGTCCTTTGGGATCCGCCCTTCCCCAGGCACAAGGCCTAGCAGTTGGAGATAAAATTTCAGGAAAGAAGAGAACAACGATTTGCTCCGTTTCAGATGGAGCCTCAATGGAAGGTGAAGCAAAAGAAGCTTTCGCTGCTATCCCAGGGCTTGCAAGCAAAGGAAAATTAAATCCCTTCGTTCTACTTCTATCTGACAACAATACAAAATTAGGTGGAAGAATTGATAAAGATTCTTATTCCATGCAGCCCACTTTCGAGTCTCTTCATATCCAAGGTTGGGAAGTGATAAAAGTTGATAATGGTCATGATCTTGAAAAAATCTATCACGTGATTGAAGAGGCGATTCATCAAGCAGAAAAAAATCCCTCTAAACCCGTTTGTGTTTGGATTAAAACTACGAAGGGATATGGAGTCAAGTCTACAACTGAATCCTCCTCTGGAGGTCATGGTTTTCCACTTAAGGCCCATGATGAAGGAATTCACGCATTTTTAAAAGAAATCTGGGGCGAAGAAGAAGTTCCTTCTGAACTGACTTCTTGGGCCAATGACCTCACGATAAAACCTGAAAAGAAAGAAGCTAGTGGACCAAAAAAAGATAAAATACAAATTGGAGTTGGGAAGGCCCTTTCAAAAGCTGTGAAAGAAGGTTTCCCCGTTTTCTCTATTAGTTCTGATCTTCAAAGCTCAACAGGTCTTAAGGCATTTCATACGGAGTTTCCTGATCGTTATATTGATATTGGTGTAGCAGAATCAAATATGATTTCAACAGCGATCGGGATGTCGAAAGCAGGTCTTATTCCAGTCGTAGATACCTTTTCCGCTTTTGGAGTCACGAAAGGAAATCTTCCTCTTATTATGGGTTCTCTTTCTCAAGCACCAATTATTGCCGTTTTTTCTCATACGGGTTTTCAGGATGCAGCTGATGGGGCCTCTCACCAGTCACTTACATATTTGAGTGCACTTTCAAGTATCCCTCACTTAAACGTTGTGAATGTGGCCTCTGCCAAAGAAGCTGAGGAGTATATTTATTCTGCGGTTAAACAAATTGCTTCAGACAGAGAAAATGGAAAAGATGGAGAATCTTACGTTTTCTTCATCGGGAGAGAAAATTTCGCTCTCGAAGTAAAAGAGGGCCTTATTTATGAACTTCATGAACCTCAATTATTAGTATCTGGAAACGATGGCGCGATCGTTGTTTCAGGATCTCTTGTTTCAAAAGGACTAGAGGCGGCGGAAAAGTTAAAAGAAAAAAATATCAAAGTCTCCGTTATTAACCATAGTTTTGTAAACAAGTCGGATTTTAAGCAAATAGGGGAATGGATCGAAGACAGTGGCTCAAAACTAGTAACTGTTGAAGATCACCAACTTATCGGGGGAATGGGATCACAACTCGTTCATCAACTTAAATTACTCGGATATGAGTTTGATGTTACGACTCTTGCAGTTCTTGGAGAGTTTGGTCAAAGTGCATATTCTGCTGACGAATTGTATGCTAAGCACCATCTAGATTCTAATGCTATCATTTCTGCTGTCGAAAATTTCCATAGCAAAGGAAGCTTTATGAATTTTGATAAAGAAGTATTAAAAACAAAATGGAAAGACGTTTCCGTTGAGGCCAAGAAAAAATGGGATTCAATTTCTGAAAAAGATCTTGAGAAAGTGAAAGGAAACGCTGTGGCCATGGTTTCTTTAATTCAAGAGAAATTTGGAATCTCTAAAGAAGATGCTTCAAAAAAAGTAGAAGAACTTCTTGCTAAGTATCCAAAGGAAGAGATCAAAGCAAAAGTGGGCGAAACAGCTATGAAAGCAATCGGCACTGCGAACACGATTATTGGCCAAGTAAAATCAAAAATTAAAAAGTAATTTTTCTCATAGGAGCTGATGACCTCATCAGCTCCTCACTTTGAACACCAACCCGCAATAATAATTCTTCGCCCTTCCGTCACTTTATGGATTTTATGTTCAAACCCACTTTCACCTGTGAGGAATAAGATAATGTCTCCAAAACCTGGGGTCTTAATTTCATCATAATGATCGGAACCTTTGCGTCGAATTCCTAGTCTTCCACCTGCAATTAATTCGGGATTAAAATTAAGAGAAAGCGAGAAGGCAAAGACTCTTGAACCATCATCATGCCAAATGCCGTCTTCTTCCCATTCATTTTGAGAGTCTCTTATACTAATAATAAATTCGATGGAATTAAAATCATGAAACGATGAGAGGAAACGAAAAAGATCGCCATCCTTTTGGCACAGCTTTTTAAATTCATCATCAAGAAGCGACCAGTTTTCTTCATGAACATAACTTATGACCACATCAGATAATGGGAATCTCTCTAAATGATAACCTTTAAAAAAGAGTTTTGGATTTTTAAGCATCGTCTTCCATGCAAAGATAAATTTTATCCTCTTGTATGCCATGGGAGAGACATAATTCCTTAATGGAGTTCATCATCCAAAGCCTCATCGGACGATGATAGCGAACTTTGCCGTCAAAACTTTTTGTCATTGGGCCCGTGTGAATAACGGAGTCAGGATAGTTTCTTTCAACTTCTCTATAGACTTCTTTGGTAAATCTCACGACACCAAGAGAGAGGTAGCGGATGTTTTTTGTGAGAGACTCCCTCTCAAGTTCTATCAATAATTCTTGATAAGTTTTTTTAAAATTGTCTTCATAGATAATAGGATCAAAATGAATGGCGATAGGCCATTCATGAAGATGAAGCTTTTTCATGACTTTTATACGAGAAGCGACACTTGGGGTTTTAAGATCCACTCTCGAACCTATTTCAAACGGAGATAAAGAAAAACTCACGATAAAATTGGGAAGGGGTGAGAGAATCTCAAGTTCCTTTATGTTCACAGATTTTGTTCTAAGCTCTATGAGAGCATTAGGATTTTTTTTACAAAAATCATGGTAAAGTGAAAGCTCTCCTGTCAGATGCGAGAGGGCAAGTGAGTCTGAAAACTCACCGGCATGGAACCAAATCTTTTTTCCTTTTTGTTGATCAACTAAGTTTTGCATCTCAAGAATAATGTCTTCGTGATTAATAAAAAGAACGATATCAGGTGTATTAAAATATCCTTGAAGGTAGCAGTACTGGCATTCATAAATACAGTTGTAGGCGTGAATAAAATAGTAGTGTAATTCTCCTGATGTACCATAAGCATCGGGTGCTAACTTTAAGAGCTGTCCTTCTTTTTTTGCCAGAAAAAGATTCAGCGTGTCCCGTTTTTGGAGGTATGGTTTTTTACTGCGCCCCCAAAGCTCATTGTAGTTTTCAATTATGATAGGCGTTCGATTAATTTTTTTTAAAATGCCAGCGGCTCGAGGAGAATCCTTTATTTTTTCCTCAACATAGATTTCATTCCACATTGAGATCTCCCCTCATGACTTTAGAAAATCTATGAAGACTGACTTTTCTTAGTGAATT
>CAMAYW010000249.1 GCA_945862475.1 Bacteriovorax stolpii | reverse complement strand
AAAGAAAGATTTATCGAGAGAGCTTGTTAATTAGAAATCTCATAGACGCCTTCTTTTTATATAAAAGGCGTTGATTTTCATTAGCCATATTCTAAATTTTAAAACAAAAATGCGGCAAGAGATCTTGAAACTAAGAACAGGTGCTCCTTGAAGGGATATTCCTGAAGAGCTTTTTCCTTGGCAGACTGCCTATAATAGATTTAATCGCTGGGCGAAGAAAGATTTGTGGGCAGATTTTTTTTTGAATTACGAGGCGAAATTGATGAGGAGTGGGTGTTCATCGATGGAAGTTATGTCAAAGCTCACCAGCATGCGAGTGGAGCTAGGATTGGAGAAGAGCGAGCAATTGGAGTTTCTGGAGGGGGAAATACCAGCAAAATTCATATTGCCGCCGACTCGCATGGAATTCCGATTGATTTTGAAATCACTGAGGGTGAAGTTCACGACTCACAAGTCGCAAATAAAATTATTGAAAAAGTAAGTACATCAAATACTAAAAATATTGTTGCTGATAAAGGCTATGATTCAGATGATATTAGAATTCAAGTTTGGGCCAAAGGTGCTACTGCTGTTATTCCAAGAAGAAGCAATTCTACAAAAGAAAATCTAGGATTTGATTCACATATATATAAACAAAGACATCTTGTTGAGAATTTATTTGCTAAGCTTAAGCATTACCGTGGTATTGCGACTTGCTTTGATAAATTAGCTCGCAGTTTTAGGTTCATGGTCTTCATCGCATGCGCAATTCTTTGGATGAGAATCGGCAAATGAGGACACGCCCTAGAATTCAAGAATAAAAGTTACTGGACCATCATTAATCAATGTAACCTTCATAAATGTACCAAATTTTCCCTCTTTAACGATTAAACCTCGAGCGCGTAATTCTCGGTTAAAGAGTGCATACTTAAGACGTGCTTCTTGTGGAGGCATTGATTTTTCAAAGCTCGGTCGATGCCCTCCTGTGCCATCCCAACTTAAGGTAAATTGGCTGACAGAGAGGATTTCACCACCGATTGCGGCGATATCGAGGTTCATTTTACCTTCATTATCATCGAAAATTCTAAGCTTCGTAATTTTATCAATCGCCTTAAGAAGAGCATCCTCAGTATCGCCTTGTTCAAAGCATACCAAGAGAAGTAAACCCGAACCTATCGAACCTACGGTCTCATTCTCAACTGATACGGAAGCTTCTTGAACCCTTTGAACTACAATTTTCATGAACGACTCGGAGGAAGAACATGGGCCCTCATCGCATTCATAATTGAATTTTGAACCTGCCTCAATAGTTCCTGGTATGAAGCCTTAAATTCTTTAGTTGATTCGATAATGAGTTTTATATCGTTCAGTGCAGGTACATGGACTGCACGTAGAATTTTAGCGATTGAGACATCAATAGCTTGGGTTAAAAGGAATTGGATAAAAATGATGAGAGGTTCTTCTGCATGAAGTCTTACAATAACTTTATTTTCATGCATAAGTTCCAATGAATAAAGTTTTAACTCACTTTCGTTAGTGATTTTTAGAGCTGTATCTGTAAGGTTTAGATGAATATCACTTGGGTTTGTTACATCAACAAATTCGATATAAATATTTTCATTCTCAGGGTAGAGAGGCATCGTTGGACGGGACATTAACTTGGTTTGAACAACGGAGTTATTAAAACTTACTTTTTGGCCTATGTGTAAATCATCCATTTTCCAGATAAGAGACAGAAGCGTTTGTTCGAAATTAGAAAAACGCGAGAGAACTTCACATGCATAACGAGGGAAGAGATCTTTTGTTATCTGATCAATGTGGGCATAAGCCTTAAGGATGTCCCGAGGATTGGCCTCTAATAATTGCTCCTCGGTCATTTCAAGAGTTTTAAAGCCTGAAATGAGATGATGAGGGATGAGTTCCGTTTCAGTTAAAAATTTTGGAACGAGGAATTTACTCAAACTACCTTTCACAAGATTTGGGCCACCAGTGAAAGTTAGATTTGTTACTTGTTTTCCAACCGGTGTTAAAAAATAATTGCGAAGAATATTCGGATTGAGTCCTGGGATTTTAGGGATTAACTGGAAGTAGGTGCATTGAGTTTCCCCATAATCAGAATGAATAGAGCGGAAAGTATCCATCGGATGCAATTCGAGGTTTACATCATTTCGTCTAAAGTCAACAACGAGGAAATATGAGATGTCACTTTTCAGACCAAGGTTTAGCCCATTATCATTCATAATATCTTTTTCATGAATGTGAAGAGATTTGATTTCAAATATCATCTCTAATGGAACACAGTTGGCGAGAAGTCCTTTAAAGTACGAAGGATGAGTTATGCGACTTGAGTCTTCACTGGCCGAATGAATGAGCATGCCATTAACAACTGCCTCTTGAAAAAACTCAACACGGAATGTGTCAGCGAAATCCAAGTGGGCCATCGGTGGCACTTCAGATAGATGAGAAATATAAAAAGAGCGCAAGTGTTCAGTGATAGAGGAGAATTGCTGAAAATTTTGTAGGTCAGCTGAAATACGAAAGTATGAGCATAGTTGTTTTTCTGATTCAGTTTTATTCTTCTTACGAAATACATAAATATATGACCCAAGCTCTCCCTTTCCCTTAACGTTATCAAGGTCAAAAATTGCTTCGGTTTTCAATTCACGCAATATAGGTTCAAGCCTTTCACGTAAAGATGGGACAAAAAGTTTTTTTGATGAAAGAACAAATAAATAACCATTGGGTTTAAGGAAATTAATCTGATCCAGAATTTGTGTAATCAGATAATGCTGAGGATTATTCTTAGGGAATTGGCTTAAGTTAAGTATGACTCTATCATAAGTTGAAGTATAAAAAGGGTTGCTATCAAGGAGTAATCCTTGTTTGGCAGCGCTGTTTTTCCTATTTTTGAAGTGGCCTCCAATGATTTTACATATATATTCAATTGGCCTCTCTCCCTGATGGTCTGCTTTATTTGAAAGAAAAGTGAGAAGCTGAAGCTCGTTACAAATCTTTGTAAATGTTCCTGATACAAATTCTTTGCCTTTAAAGTCGGGGCATAGGACTTCATCCCAACGGAAATTGATATTGTTTTCTTGTGCCAACCAGTGCGATAACGATAGCGATTCTAAGTAGTCACCAGAATACTTACAGCTAATAATTTTTTCGTCTTCACTACTGCTAGGGATAGGAAGTTTTCTTTCGATTCCCTCAAGCCATTTTGGATAATTAATTTGTAATGAGTTAAGAAAAAGTCCAAAGCTTACATTTGAGAGAGCATGCGAATAAACTTTTTGCTGGTCTTGCTTAACTTGAGTCCTGAAAGAAATTTGTTTTGTGATTTCAGAGATCACCAGATCTTTAGAAACCGTTAGAAGCTCTCTCATTACTTCTTTCATACCCTCATGTGGTCTGTACCAACTGTAAAGGTTACTCTCAAGTGCTCGGCATTCAAGTTCTGAATGGCTTCCTTTTTTGAATATCTGAGAGAGAAATGATGTTGGGTACAGGAGAGCTTTTTCCGTTAAATCAAGACCACATCGGTCTAAAAGAGATGCAATAAAACGTAGCTTGAGGAACGTAATTGTAGCCACACGATTAGCATAAAGGTCTATGAATAAATTGAGCTTTTGATCTTCTGCTAATTTCTCTGGGTCAATCTGTTGCCAAAAACGACCTAACTCTTCAAGGCCTTCAAAGTGTAAGCCTAGAGTGTCAGCATAAGATAGGAATTCGGTATAGAGCCCTAGCTTAATGGTTTTTGGAAAATCCTTGGTTTTAAAGAGCTCATTTTTTACATCTATCTGTACGAGGCTCATCAAGCGTTCGAACTTAACAACACTTTTAGAGAGAAGTGAGTCACCTTTCCAACCTGGTACAAAGCAGTGAATTGGGGAGAAACGATCACTTTTGTTTGGGCTTATTTTTGAAATACGAGGTTGGTTAATAAAGGTCGGAAAGTGGCTTCCTTTTTGGCAAAGCTCTTTGAGCTTGCTATCAACTAGCAATTGCTGTGAGTTTCTTGAAGACTCAGCGTCTTTTTGAAACCATTGTGAGGCCATAAAGGTTTTTTTACTCAAAGGATCAAGTTCTCCGTCCAGAGTGTAAACATATTGAAATAATTATCAATTTGGGAGTGGAGATTGTTCCTTATTCACCTGTTGTTGTCATGAAAAAAGAACCGAATTTATGTATTTTCTAATGTTTTATGAACTTGTCTCCGATAAATTTATAACAAGTGTTTTATAAATAAAAAACCTTTGACAGGAGTTCTCATATGGACAAAAGCTTCAACGATCAGGAACTTTCAGACATTATGAAAGAAATTGAATCCTTAGAGGAGAATCTTT
>CAMAYW010000248.1 GCA_945862475.1 Bacteriovorax stolpii | reverse complement strand
AATTTCGTAAGAAACAGCATCATTGTGTGCTGGCCAAGTAAGTTCTATTGTGGAATCAGTGTTTTTGGCAAAAGACGATATTCCAGTAAAACTAACGTAACAATCCAAATCGTATAAACTTGAACCAGCTGGACAACTCTGACGTGTATAAGAAACTTTCTGAGTTGAGCAATCTGATGATGCTGAGTTAACGTTAGTGGAATTGGCATAAAAATTATAAGCTCCGACACTGACAGATGATGTTGTGAGATCGATACTTCCCCCATTCGCAGTTCCACTTGAGACAAGTCTCGTACAACTCGCATCACTAAAGAGGTTAACAATGTCACCCTTTTTGACTCCACTAACTCGAATGATTGGAGTATCAGTGTAACCAGTTGTCGAAGACGGAGTTATAAGAGAAAGATTTGTTGGGATCAATGGAGCAGGATTCATCTTCACCGACAAATCCTTCACGTTACGATCAGTGGATCCAGAAAGATTTTTCATTCGAATCCTAAATTTATATTCAGCTCCTGGTCTGAGACCTGTAAGAGTTTTCGTATTTGATGACTTACCTGCAACCGAAGTCAACAAAATAGGAACACCAGAAACAACAGAGTAGATCTCATAAGAAACTGCCTCTGAGTGAGTTGACCAATTAAGAACAACCGTAGAGTCAGTTTTATTTGTTGTTGAATTAATTCCATAAAACACAAGGTTCGGGTCAATTGTTGAGTCAGAAACATTAGCTGTTGAAACAGAAACACTTTTTGGTAAACAACCAACTAAGCAGAGAAATAAAATTAAAAACACCAACAATCTCATATTCAATCTATCGGCATTATTTAGACTGAACTGACTAAAATCATGAGAGAATATTAAATTTTATTGAGACCTAACTTTTTGATTTTCTTACAGGCAGAGTGGTTTCTATCCTCACAGGCAATTAAAAGAGTCTTTTGGTAAAGTTCTTTCGAACTAAAATCCTCTGGGTCGGCCTCACTAAAATTTATCCTAGAGCAAACATCACCGCTCTCGAGGTTACAAATTCTAACCAGATCGTCATTTTCCCTTAGCCTGTATTTATCAAAGGCCATAAACCCAGTTACAAACCCCAGCAAGATAATCGCAATTTTTTGCTTTTTTATCGAATAAACTTTTGTCACGTGTTGGGGCCAAAATCTCCTCGCATTGGGTGAAATAACCATAATGAAACAGACAATAGAACAAATAATACAGAAGGCAATTGATACATAGCTGTTAGAAACAAAACCAACAATCAAAAAAGAAAGAAGGACAAACCAATTTTTCTCTAATTTTTTTTTATCCAGTTCCTTCGCTGAAACATTTTCCCTTAGAAAAGTAAGTAAACTCTTAAAATGACCAAATGTATTTAAAACATACTCTTCATCATGGACGACGATATAAATTGTTTTTCCATATTTTGAAGTAAACCAAGACTGAATACTCTCTGTCTTAAAAGTCATATTTTGATGATCACTAAAGTGAACTGTAAATCCCTCTGGTGAAATATAAATTTCTTTCATCGATGGAGCCGCCATCTTTTCATAGAATTTGATAATCCAACTAAAGGCACCCCATAAAACAAATGCAAAAATGACATCATAAAAAAAAGTTAAAAAAGAAAACTTCTGATTATAGAAAATGAATGCAATCAAAATAAAATAAATGATCTTAAAATAAAGCTGAAAGGCAGTATCTATTGGTAAAGAAATTGTTCTTTCTATATTTATAACATTCTCACCCTCTGGTTCTTCAGGGAGAAAATGAATATCCTCTCCTCCAATCGTAATTTTATCCATGAGTGAAACATTTATAAATTTTCTTTTCCTAGCAGGATTGTCATTAATGAATGTCTCCCGACTTGGATGAAGATTTTTAATTCTTAATTGATTTTTTTTATTCGTTACAAGAAGGTGCGCTCTTGCGACATTTCTGTTGTCATCGAAAACACTAAAAGGGGCCCCACGGCCAATCACAATTCTATCTGGACACTTAAAGACTTTGTCTTTAACTCTAAAAAAAATGGGCATTGAAATCTATTCGGTGAAAATCTAAAAAGTCTTGAAAATTAGAAATGGCGCACTGGACAGGAGTCGAACCTGTGACCTACCGATTAGAAATCGGTTGCTCTATCCAACTGAGCTACCGGTGCGCATATCGCTGAACATCAAAAAATCCATTGATTCCAAGGGGTTTAGCGGTTCAGACCTATAGCCAAACACTTTAATGTCCCCAATGAATCTTGTCAATCGATGGAGCTAGGTTTTTATGGTAACTTGTACGAATGAACACTCGGGCCCGCATATTTCGATCCTCTAAAAGGCATTTTGACTGTCAGCGTGAAGACACCAAAGAGGTGGTTCCGGCGACGGCCCTCGCTACCCTTCTAAAAGAAGACCATATTGTGGTTGGAGACTGGGTTGAAATTTCTCCTCCACCACAGGGCGGAGAGGAATGGAAAATTGAGACAGTAATAGATCGTAAGAACTCCATCTTTAGAAATCTCCCCCGTGAACAACGTAAAAAAGTCATCGCTTCAAACGTTGACGTCATGTTGGTTGTCGTCAGTGCCGGTAAACCAGCCTTTAAAAGGGGTCTCATTGACCGGTACTTGGCCCGTTCTGACTACTGGAATGTTCCTGCCTATCTGATTTTTAATAAGATGGATTTATATGATTCTTCTGAATTTGATATCCACTTTGAAGCAGAAAGACTCCAATGGCTTAATGTGAAGTGCTTTGAGGTTTCAGCAGAGATAAAGGACTATGCTCCAAAATTCTTAAAAAACGGATTCAGTGAATTAACCAATGAACTAAGAAATAAAACCGCCATCACCTTGGGTCACTCTGGCGTAGGTAAAAGTCGTCTCATCACTTCTCTTTCAAACGGTAAAGTCGAGCTCTTAAGCGGGGAATTGGGTAAAGTTGGAAAAGGCGCCCACACAACAACGTGGGCAGAACTTATTGATGCTGATAATTTCACACTGATAGATTCCCCAGGAATTAGATCAATGTCTCTTAGTGATTTAACGAAAGAAGATCTTCTCTATTGTTTTTCTGACATTAACGAATGGTCAGCGAAGTGTAAATTTTCGAGCAACTGCTCACATGATGAGAATTCAAAAGGTTGTTTTTTTCAAAATCTCGATTCAAACAAAAGAGAGAATCAAATGATTCTCTCTAGATTAGATTCATATAAAAGGATTCTTGAAGAGGTTTCAGATATACCAGATTGGCAGAAAAAACCTCTCTAATTGTTAATATCGATTTCCAAGGTTTGGTCTTTCAATAAACTTATGCTTTTGATGTTCTTCCTGATCAACTGATGAAATGCCTCTCTCATTACGGTAAGAAGCGCAGCTAACCATTAAACCAAGAACAAAAAAAAGCGCGATTGTCTTTGCCATTTGTGGCCTCCAGAAAGGTGTTTGGCTCCCTTCTTCTCTTCGGACTTATCGACGTTATCATTAGGAAAATTTTTCCCTTCGTGGACTTCTAGTACTTTCAGTAAGTTAAAGAATCATTCTAGATGTTAACATCTTCATCTGAGGGAGGGAGTGGAGTTCGTTTATCTTGGGGCTTTTTCGCTTCAGGAAGTTTTTTTAGATAAGGGAAAAAAACTAAAATTTTTCCATCTTTTTGATCCATTTTAACTTTTCCAGGATCACAGTCAGAAGGAATATTGAAACTATTAGAGAATTCCGAAATACTCGAACCACTTTGAGATTTTTTTTCTGATTTTCCCTTAATCACAATAAATTCGTTGGCTATATTAATATCTAATTGCTGCTCAGGAGATTGAGGCGTGATCGTGAGCAGTCTTCCATTGGAATTCTCTGTCCAATCCATTTGGAAATGTTGAGTTGGACTGACTCCAAAAGACTCAAATCCACTCATGGATTCATTCATCATTTTGTTCATCATATCTTCCATATCAGAAAACATATCATCGTCAGATCCAACGCCCTTTAACATCTTATCTAGAATTCTTCGATGAATCTCTTCTCTGAGCTTAAGTCGGTCTTCGAGTTGGTCAGCTTTTTTCTGCTGACCCAAAAGTGAACCCGCCCAAAAGATGATGAGAGCAACAATGAAGAGAGTTAAATACATCCGTTTCATACAACCTTAATATGGTGATGAATTCGTGGCCGTCAAGTTTGCAACAGCTTCAATCTTTTCAAACATTTGATCAAGGCCATCAATAAACAAGGCTGGGCCCGGCTGAAGAAATATCGCTGGCGAAAGTTCCCAAATAAATTTTTTTGGATTGCAGTGCAGTTTGGGTATCTCGTCAAAAAAGACTGAATTTGGACTTTTTTTCCA
>CAMAYW010000247.1 GCA_945862475.1 Bacteriovorax stolpii | reverse complement strand
TAAAACTATGGGCACCCCTAGCTGCCGGAGCAAACTCAACCGGTGGAAGTGTGTTTTTAGAAAAATCCCATTTAGGAAGTGTTCCTAAAGGTTTAAAATAATTTTTCCAATCTCTTGGGACAACCCAAAAGAAGTCTGGTTGACGAGTTTTGCCACCAAAAAAACCAGCCCCACCCTTTCTCTTAACTCTCCACTGACCTCCGATAATTTCGCCGTTAGAATTTAGTTCAAGGTCGTAGTTAAAAGAAAAATCTTTAATGATGTCGTCTTCTGATGAATTAGACTCTTTTTTCTTTGGAAATTCCCAATCAACGTATTTCAGTTTAACTTCAACACCAACAATATGAGTAGATTCTGGATTTCTTGAAACTTTGAATGGATCTCTATCACCGTAATCAGCTCTCGACATCACGGAGCTTGCCAGTGGACCTATATTTCCAGTTCTTGGATTAAAATAATTGAGTTCATATCCAGAGACTGGCTGGTTAGCGATGGCAGCTTCCGCTGTTTTATCTACGACAAAGCTTCTTCCCTCAATCCCTAAGATATTCACCAGAGAGACGTGAAAGATCCCAGGATGCACGTCTGCGCATCTTGGAAGAAGAGTCGTATCATCTCGGTCAATCTCAACATCGATGTAGCGCCCATTTTTATCTTTGTCAGGAAATTTCTTGTTACATCTATTTCCCTCAAAAATGACATTTGATTGAATTGTAGAATTCGCCCACATAAGTGAAACGAGGGCCTTTATATCATTTGGATAAAATGGCATTTTTTTACCATTCGGAAGAGTCACATGAACTGTTTTCTCTGGACGAGGAGAGTGTCCGGCGGCCACTGCCCAGCCATGACAAATTCCTTCCCAAAGGGCCATAAGCTTATTGGCATTTGGAATTCGATGATCATCTGGAATTTCAATGGCAGAGAGAAAGCCCCATTTTTTTTCATTTCCCCATTTTTCGGCATAGGACCAAATTTTATTGGTTAAATCAAATGAAGTATCACCTAATAGAAGATCGTACTTCTCTGATGGAGCAAGTTTTGCGAGATCCTTTTCAGATAAATCATAAATTTTTGGGTGAACTTCTAAGGCACGTTTTTTGTAATCCCGAACATTTTTTTTCCAATCAAAATTTCTCACCATCGTGAAAATAAAAGTATTGTAGTCCTTATCTTGATAAGTATTTCCAATCATCCCCTGATATAGGGGCCAGTAAGAACTACCCCATGGTTGAATTTTGGTATTGGCGTTATTGAGCTCTCGTTTCTCCATTTCGTAAACATTGGTGAGATAAGGTTGATTTTCATGGAGAGCATTTAAACGAGCTTTAAATTGGTTGGTATCAAAAGGCTTATAGGGATAAATTGTTTTGTTAGGTTCTTTAATTGATCCCTCAGAGCAATCTTGTGTTTCTGGATCACACTCATCCTCGTCCTCAGTCATTTGAGCAAATGCAGAATAAGAAAAGAGTGAAAGTAATAAACACAAATAAATGGTGGAGTGAAGTTTCACAAGGCCTCCGAAGAGTTTCAAAAATATTAGTGAATTGTTACCAAAAATCGATATCGTTTTCTAGAAATTACAGTGTGTTAGGTAAAGATTACAAATCGGTGACGCAAGTAATTTCAAGTGGTTAAGCCATTGAAGTCATGTTTCTCTCGGGTTTGGTCGATAAGAGTCCTGAGGTTTTCCCATGAAGATTATGTTTTTAGGATTCTGTTTGTTCTTAACAAATGCCGTCTTTGCGATTGAGGATCCAGTCTTTGAGATGAATAAAAGTTGGGTTGGTTCAATCAAGAGGCTTCTATCTGAAATTGAAAAAAAAGAAGGGCACCTTTTAGTAAAATCAGAAGATCATTTTTTTGGTAAATTTCAGCTTATTCAAAGTGCCTGGGCCGACGCAAGATTTAATTGCTTTTATGGCGGGTGGCCCTCACAGAAAAAAAATAATTTATGTCAGCATCCAGAAAAAACAAATCCAAGTTATTCAAAAAGCTCATGTAAAGTAAATGAATTCCAATGCCAGCCCTTATTATTTGGCCAGGGCGTTTGCCTGAAAAACATATCCCAACAAGATAAAACGAGTTTATTTTCTCGTTGTGAGAAAAAGTTTCAGGCAGAGAAAAAAGGGGATTATCAATTTTTAAAAAACTTGGATCCAATGGATTCAAATCATTTAAGGGAACTATCAATCCTTGCAGCAGATCAATGTAAAGATAAAAATACTGAATCATGTCGTGAGGTGATGAACAAGTTCGATCGAGCAATGGGCGCTATTAATAAGGCACAAAGGGAGCAGACATCAATTAAAGTAAAGCAAAAACCATCTGCTATCGCCCTTTCAAAAACTGGGAATAACTTGGAATGCGATGAAAAAGATCTAGATGAAAAATTAGCGGAAAATCTTATTAAAATTGCTAACAAATCTTCAGAAGACGATCTTTATGATAAAATAAAAGATGAATTTTTGTCTTCCCCTTTTTGTGATCCCTCTCAGGTTCTTAACGATCCAAAAGATAGGCCAGCTGCTCTTACGATGAAAGAAATGAGCGCAGATTTGAATAAATTAAATCCACTCAATGGGTCCCTGCGTGAGCATTTTGATTCATTAGTTAAAAAATATGAGTTAAGCGACAATTTGAAAACTGAGGCTCAGTCGTTCTTAAATAATTTAAGTAATAGCATTACAAATTATGAAAGTAATCGTGTTTTACTTGCTAGAATGAAAGGAGTTATCTTACAAGATTTTATAAAAAACTATAAAGATAAAACCATAGATAAAGCCAAATTAGCAGTAGGATTAGCAGACCTTCGAATTTTTAAAAGGGATGAATCAAAACAACCTACATGCCCATTTGTTTCAAAAGATGCTTTTCTTAAAGCTATGGCGGGAAGAAAACCGATCCTGGAAAAATATGGATCAAAGGTTTCAAATAAAAACATTATCACAATTGTCGATTATACTCGTCCTTCAAACGAAAGACGACTTTATGTAATAGATATTTCTACTGGAAAAGTGCTTCATAATACTTGGGTCGCACATGGTTCGAGTGGAAAAGAGTTTGGTGAAGGACAAGACGGATTTGGAAGTAATCCCAAAATGTCCAATGCCCACGGTTCTTTGTCTTCATCAGATGGTTTTATAATTGCAGGTGCTAAATCAAGAGGAAATGCTTTTGGCAATAATCTTCTATTGAATGGAATTGATCGTGCGAATTCTAACCTTATGGCCAGATCTGTTGTCATGCATCGTTGGAATACACCTTTTGACAGTTATAGCTCGGGTTTTCCTGTGGACTATAATTCTCCCCCTGTAGATGTCATTCAAAATATAAGTAGTATAGATTTTAAAAGTTCATCCATAAAAGAGGTCGAATCAGCACTAAGTGCAATGTCTAATTCTCTTTATCCAGAAAAATATTTAAGACCTACCGAGGGCTGCCTTGGAGTCACTACAACTAATGTAAAACATCTCGATCGTAAGGGAAGAGATAAATCTCAATTAGAGCTTTTAAGGGATGACTTGCCAGGATCAATTATCTTTAATTACTCAGGCACAGATATGAAATCAAATTTCTTTTAATTAAAAACGCACAGACATATCTGCTCCAATCGCCGTGGTTTCAGGTGAAAAATCCAAGAGAGCTTGAGTGAAAAGTCCCACTGATTGGAGAAATTTAATTTTTTGTGGGAAATAAGTAAGATTCAATCGAGCTCGATTAGAGAGATTGTTATTGAATTTCATCGTAGAGGTTTGCTCGCCACGTTGATCCCAGTCAAAAGTGACGACCGATCCAAGCATCCAATAATCGTTAAACCGATAATTAACATAAGGACCACCCGAAACAATCATCGTCTGTAAGGGAGTGGGTCTTCCTCCTAGAGATTCTGGAAAGGGTGGAGCTTTAGTATTATTTTTATAATAGATTCGATAAATTTGTCCTGTGAGACCGGCGTTGAATTTTATACTCGGTAATTTGAGTGCAAATGATTGAGCGGCGACTAATCCGAATCTCATCTCATCATCTTTCGAGATATTTGAAGTAGGGTGTTCATAGGACAGATTGGTAAATAAAGTTCCCGCACTCAATTTTATACTTGGAAGACTCACATAAGCTCTCGCATTAAAATAAATCGCATCCGGTGTATTGTTGAATTTTCCACCTGTTCTGTCCTGATTTTCTACTTCCGAAGTATAACCATTCACTGCAGAGAAAGTTGATCCTATGGCCCAGTCAGAATTGATCTGATGTCTTAAATTAAAGGCATGAAAAGACTGAAGAGGTGCCCTACCGGAGCCGGGGGAGTCAATTCCTTCTTGGAAAACGTTGTATGTCTCTG